>NZ_VOYA01000009.1:0-133139 GCF_013420465.1 Acinetobacter sp. YH01005
TGTACACAGCGCATTGGGTTATGTATCGCCTTTTGAGTTTGAAGCAATGTACTATGATAAGATTAACCCGTTAGGTCACGTGGCCTAACTTAAATAAAAATGTCTCCGACAAACCCGGTACGGTTCATTTTCTGTATCTGCGGGTTGGATGCATGTGATGCCGCAAGGTAAGGCGAATCCTTTTAATATTCGTACTGCTGTATCTCCAGTGACTACAATTCCTGTTGGTACTATTTCTCTAGGTTCATTACTCGGATCAATAGATGGGGATGCACAAGTTCCAGGTTTACCAGAGGGTATGATAGGCAAAGACATATTATTTCCAGTATTTGAGGAAATGCTAGACCAGCCTGATGATTGGTATGCACTGGGTTTTTTGGATGAGGATGGTAATCTAGTTGCTACAGAATCAGGAGATGCTGAAATTAGAGGGCTTGATCAATGGACTAATCAGGGTACAGGCTTAGAAGCAGATGATGTAGATACTTTAGGTTTAACATTTAATTATTATATTAATGATAATGTTTCATTACAGATGATAGGCGGGATTCCACCTAAAGTCGATATTAAAGGTGTGGGTATTATTAATGCACCATTATCTGGAACTGCAATATTGCCACCAACTTCTATATTACAGATAGCGGGTATATCTGAGTTTGAATTAGCACAAGCTATTGAAATTACCAATCTTGGGGCACGTAAAAAAGCTTCTACAGCGCGTGCTTGGACACCGGCGCTTGAAGTTTAGTATCAATTCGGAAAATCAGGTGTGAATAAGTTCCGTCCATATGTAGGGGCGGGCATTATGTATGCTTACTTTAACGAAATTAAATTAGATAAAGGCATTGAGGCAGATCTACAAGTGGCGGGTCATATGATCCAAAATATGTTAGATGGAAAAGGTGGCGCAGCTCTAGATCGTAAAGTGAGTACTGATGCGAATGGTGATGCCTATCGCATGAAAGTTGATGTAGATACCGATACGGCTATCGCACCAATTGTAACCGCTGGTTTTACCTATGACATTACTCCTAGCTGGTATGGTGTTGCATCAGTGTCATATGCAAAACTTAATAATCAGGCAACGATTAAAGTTTTGAATGAAACGACTGGGCAACAGATGATTCATTCATCTACAAAAGTGGATATTGATCCATTAATTACTTATTTGGGTGTGGGTTACCGCTTCTAATGTATAGGTATAAAAAAACCGCCCATATGAGCGGTTTTTTTATAGTGCAGATTAATTATTTTTCAATAATTGCTGTTACGCCTTGACCACCCGCAGCACAGATCGATACAAGTACACGGCCTGAACCTTTTTGGTTCAATAGTTTTGCAGCAGTTGCGATAATACGACCGCCAGTTGCAGCAAATGGGTGACCTGCAGCAAGAGATGAACCTTTCACGTTCAATTTAGAACGATCAATTGAACCCAATGGGGCATCTAGACCTAAACGTTCTTTACAGAACTTCGGATCTTCCCATGCTTTCAGTGTAGACAATACTTGAGATGCAAACGCTTCATGAATTTCATAGTAATCGAAATTTTGTAGCGTAATACCTGCACGTTCAAGCATACGAGGCACTGCATACGCAGGCGCCATCAATAAGCCTTCTTTTTTCTCTACAAAGTCAACCGCCGCTGTTTCTTGGAAAGTTAAATAAGCAAGAACTTCGTGACCGTTTGCTTTCGCCCATTCTTCTGATGCAAGAAGGACACATGACGCACCATCAGTCAGTGGAGTCGAGTTACCCGCAGTCATGGTACGCGCATCGCCTTTACCAAACGCTGGTTTTAACTTCGCAAGTTTTTCTACTGATGAGTCTGCACGTAAGTTGTTGTCACGCTCTAAACCAAGGAATGGCGTAATAAGGTCATCAAAGAAACCTTCTTCGTAAGCAGCTGCCATTTTTTGATGTGAAGATGCAGCAAGTTCATCTTGCGCTTCACGTGAAATACCCCATTCAAGCGTAGTAATGGCTTGATGATCACCCATAGAAAGACCTGTACGTGGCTCACCGTTTTTCGGCGCATCCATCAAGTCTTTTACATTAATTTTAGTTAATGCTTTAAGGCGATCTTTACCTGTTTTTGCGATGTTCAGTTCAAGTAGTGCTTTACGTAAACCATCACCAAAAGCGATCGGTGCATCAGAGGTTGTGTCTACACCACCAGCAACACCCACTTCGATTTGACCCAATGCGATTTTATTAGCAACCAAGAAAGCTGCTTGTAAACCTGTACCACATGCTTGTTGAATATCGTAAGCAGGTGTTTCAGGAGCAAGTTCGGTATTGAGTACACACTCACGGGTCATGTTAAAGTCACGACTATGTTTTAACACGGCACCAGCAACAACTTCACCAAGGCGTTGACCTTGAAGGTTGAAACGTTCAACAAGACCATTTAATGCAGCGGTGAACATATCGCTGTTTGATGCAGTGAAGTAAGCGCCGTTAGAACGAGCGAAAGGAATACGATTACCACCGATAATAGCAACGCGGCGAACTGTGTTTTGACTCATGGTATTATCCTGTTGAACAGACGTTTGAGTTGTTGATTTTGAAGCTGTTTTAGGGTTTGAAGCGGGTGTCTTAGTACGCGTAGATGCACGACGAGGACGGCTCGTTTTAGCGGCATCACTTGTAGACTTGGTTGCTGTGCCCGTACTTTTAGCGGTACGTGGCGTACTCTTTGATGTATTTGACACAGTTTCCGTAGTCGGACTTTGGACTGCTGGATTTTCTTGAGTTGTTTTGCTCATAAGGCTTTTCCAAGCATGTTGATGATCTTCTTGACGGCTACATTAGCATATTCACCAAAGGGGTAAATTGACTAAAATGACATTCGCTAAAGCATTCAGGTCAAGCCATCTGCGGTTTAACTCAAGTATGATTCCATGGAAACTGATGGAACTATTGAAATATAAGTATCTGACATCATCTTGAAGTTAAAGGGATATCTTCAAATCCATCAAAAATTAATCTGTATGAGAGATAATAAACATGACTGATCAATACCAAACATTTGCAAAATCTCCTATTGGTAAATTTGTCATCAAAAATTTAGGTTTACCATCACCGACTTTTTTAGAGCGTTTTGAGTCTGCAACACCTGTCGTTAAAGGTGCGGTTTTATTCGGTGCAGCGCCTGCTTCAACATTATCTGGTGCTATTGCACAAGTCTTGGCAAATATTCATGCCAATAGCTATGCAGGCAATAATGCTGAATTACAACAAGCTGCGGCAAAATCAGGTCTAAACTTAAGCGCATTTAACGAAGGCGATAAAGAGTCTAAGTTTAAAGTTGTGGTATTTGATGCTTCAGGTATTCAAAACTCAGAACAATTGCATGCCTTATATGCATTTTTTAACCCAATCGCACGTCAAATTCAGGCGTCTGGTCGTGTTGTCGTTGTTGGTACAACACCAGAGACTGCGAAAACTGTGAAACAAGCCATTGCACAACGTGCATTAGAAGGTTTTGTAAAATCAGTGGGTAAAGAGTTTAAGAAAGGGATTGCTGCACAGTTAGTCTATGTAGACGAAGGTGCTGAAGCAAACTTAGAATCTGCATTACGTTTTGTAATTTCACCACGTTCAGCTTATGTATCGGGTCAGGTGATTCGTGTATCTAAAGCAGATGTTATGGATGTTGACTGGAATAAGCCGCTTGCAGGCAAAACAGCTGTTGTAACAGGTGCAAGCCGTGGTATTGGTGAAGCAATTGCGCATGTATTGTCACGAGATGGCGCGCATGTGATTTGTTTGGACGTTCCACAGCAGCAAGCGGACCTTGACCGTGTTGCAGGTGAAATTGGTGGTTCAACACTGGCAATTGATATTACCGCAACTGATGCAGGTGAAAAAATCAAAGCGGCGGCAGCTGCTCAAGGTGGTTTGGATATCATCGTGCACAACGCAGGGATTACCCGTGACAAAACTTTGGCCAATATGAAGCCTGAGCTTTGGGATTTGGTGATTAACATTAACTTGTCTGCGATTGAGCGTGTAAATGATTACCTTCTTGAAAATGATGGCTTCAATACAAATGGTCGTATTGTTTGCGTATCTTCTATTTCAGGTATTGCAGGTAACTTAGGTCAAACCAACTATGCTGCTTCTAAAGCAGGTGTAATTGGTGTGGTTAAATTTACTGCTCCATTATTGAAAAATGGCGTAACCATTAATGCTGTTGCTCCAGGCTTTATTGAAACGCAAATGACTGCTGCGATTCCATTTGCAATCCGTGAAGCAGGTCGTCGCATGAACTCGATGAGTCAAGGCGGTTTACCTGTAGATGTTGCAGAAACGATTGCGATGTTTGCTTCAACTGCGTCGACTGGCTTGAACGGTAACGTGGTACGTGTGTGTGGTCAAAGCTTGTTAGGGGCTTAATTAATCCCTCCCGACCTCCCTTTGAAAAAGAGAGGAGAAGTCCCCCTTTATCAAAGGGGGATGAGGGGGATTTAAAATATCCTTCTTTAAAAGGAAGGGAACTTTATAAAGATAAAACTTCCAAAGGTTTAGTATGAATACTCGCCATTTTAGTCAACTTCCAAAACCTTATTTAGCCTATCCAAAAGTGATTCAAGGCTTGATTTTTAAAAAGCCTAAAGCTGAAAAAGTGCTGCCGCAAGTTGAATATGTGGTGGATTCATTTAAGGTCGATCAAAAACATTTAAAAGCCTATAACGAAGTGTGTGGCTTTAAAAACAATGGTTATATCCCAGCGATTTATTTGGCTGTGCTTTCTCAAAGTTTGCAAATGCATATGATGACCACGGAAGCTTTTCCATTTGCGATCTTAGGTTTGGTACATATTCGTAACCAAGTGAAGCAATATCGCAAAGTTGGTGTAAATGAAACACTGTCATTGTCATGCAAATTTGGTGAATTACAGCCACATGATAAAGGCGTGCAATTTGACTTTATTACCACTGCAAAAGTGGGCGATGAAGTGGTTGTAGAATCATTAACCACATATTTAGCACGTCAAAAAACTGAGAACAAAGCTGCGGCAAAATCTACCGAAACAAAGCCAGCAGAGTTGCAAGTTCAAGCTGAATGGAATGTTTCTGAAAATACCGGTCGCCGTTATGCGTTGACTTCTGGTGACTTTAACTTGATTCATATTCATGCTGTAACCGCTAAAGCGTTTGGTTTTAAACAAGCCATTGCACATGGTATGTGGAGTAAAGCCAAAGCTTTGTCGAGCTTAACTTTGCCAGATGCGTATGAAGCAGATGTCTGGTTTAAACTGCCGATGTATCTCCCATCACAAGTTGAGTTTTTAACGGCTCAAACTGGACAAGATACCGAGTTTGCAATTCGAAATAGCAAAAACAAAAAACCGCATGTCGCGGGAAGTGTGAAAGCACTGTAAAACTTAAGCCTAAATCGATATCGGTTTAGGCTTTTTTGTTTTAATCTCAAGCGATTCATATTCAAAGGAATGATGATGCAGGCGCTCAAAGAATATCTATTTGCACAAAAGAATAATTATCAAGGTACAGTCGACGAGGCGTTTCAGGATTTGGCGGTGCAATTTAGCCGTATGCAGGATGCTCGAACCCACTTAGGCGGAGCCGCCTTAGTGGTGTATTTTAAAGGTCAAAAAGTCGTGGATATTTGGACCGGTAAAAAGTCAGCCGAAGAAGCTTGGCAGTCCAATACGCCCTCAGTCTGTTATTCCACGGGTAAAGGCGTACTTGCAACGCTTGCACATATCTTAGTGAGCAAAGGCTTTCTGGATTACGATACACCTGTTGCAGCATATTGGCCTGAGTTTGCTCAAAATGGCAAGTCGGATATCACATTAAGGCATATGCTGAGTCACCAAAGTGGTTTATACGATATCCGTAATATCATTGAAACGGCATCTGAAATGGCAGATTGGCCGCATATGCTCAACGTCATCGCACAAGCCAAACCTCGTTTTGAGCCGACAACTGATGCGGCATATCAACCGTTAACCTTCGGTTGGCAAGTCGGTGGTGTACTTGAAAAGGCCACAGGTCGACCGCTTGCTGAACTGATGCAACAGTATTTGGTTGAGCCTTTAGCATTGGATCATGCTTTTTTTGGCGTACCACAGCATCAACTTAGTGAGGTTGCTCGCTTGATTCCGAAAAAGAAACAAGTAGAACGTACTGTAGATACATCTGCACAAGAAAATACCCAAGCGCAGACAACGAAAAAAAAGACCGAGACACGAAAAGCGTCAATCTTTGATCAGCTTCTGCAACTTTCGGGACAAAATTTGCAAGACTTTCAAGATGGTATGATTCCAAAAGGAATGCGCAAGTTTTCATTTTTTAGTGATGAGGGTTTACAAGCCATCATTCCTGCAGCTACTGGCGTATTTAGTGCCAATAGTCTAGCTAAAATCTATGCCATGCTAGCCAACCAAGGCCAGTGGCAAGGACAGACCTTAATCACACCACAAGTTTTTGAATCTTTAAGTAAAATTCAATATAAAAAGCGTGATCGTATTATGCCTTTACCGATGAATTGGCGTTTGGGATATCATCGAATTTTAACTTTAGGCAAATCTAGTCAAGGTTTTGGACATATAGGTTTTAATGGTTCTGGGGCCTGGTGTGATCCGCAGCGTGATTTAAGTTTTGCATATACACATAACTTTGCGACGGGTTCAATCACTGGCGATTATCGCTTATGGGGCTTAACTCAAGAAACGCTACGCTGTGCAGATAAAGCACTTAAAGGACGTAAGGGCTGGCTTTAAGATACTTCGGGATAGAACAGGAATTGGGGAAATGTGAAAAATATGCTATTTTCCCACGCAGTTTTAGACTGCTGTGATATCCCTATGAAAAAAGTTGTTTTGATTCCCTTAGTCGCAACATCGGCAATGTTGGGTTGTCAGGATTCAACTCAAACGAAAGCAAAAGAGATAGAAGCGATTACTGCCGAAAAACAGCAAGCTGCATGGGTCGGTGATTTTAAAGGTACCACGCCGTGTATGGGCTGTCTTTCTCGTTGTGAAGATTGTCCTGGCATGGCTGTGGCTCTAGAGCTACATGAAGACCAAACCTATACACTCACTCGTGAAAGTCTAAGTGGTCATAACGAAGTAGAAGTGCTAAAAGGTGTAATTCGTTTTAAAGATGAATCAAAGCAGCAGCTAGAACTCATGAATGTGCAAACGCGCAATCTTTTGTATGTAGATTTGGATCAGCAATTGCTTGAAATTCGGGAAGACCAGACGGCGAAACGCTATCAAATGCAAAGTGACTTTGTTTTATTAGCTCAAAGTTGATTTGTTAAATTTTAATCGTTAGTTGTTAATTTATTGAAATATTAAGAATGCTTGGGTATGTTGAAAAATAACAAATAAGTTCTTAAGAATATGAAATTAAAGGAATCCAGTTTAACCGATATTATTGCAGCTATTTCAGCGGTAGCACTTGTTGTTACAATGGCTTCACAAACTTATTTTTATTATAGGTTAGATGCACTTTGGCTATTATCTATATTACCGCCATCAGTATTTTTTCTTGAAGTTTTGAGAGTTTTAGCACTTGCCATAGTTCTAATTATAGGGGCTTTGGGAGCAGAGGAAATTTATAAGTTTGTCATAAAGATTTGTATTAAAAAGAGAAAAATAATCTACAAAGATAATGAAAAAGAAGTAAAAGTTATACTAGGGAAAAAAAGAGAGTCTTTTATTCGTGGCTATACAATTTTTTCTATAGTTCTGCTTTATTTTATATTTATGGCTCTTCGAAAGTTTGAATTTCTAATTACATCAGAAGTAATGTTTTGGACAGCTTTTACTTGGGGGGCACTTTTGAAAACTGTTGCGAGTAAAGAATTAGATGGTCTAACGAGAAGAGTTAGTCTTATTTTTATTCTTATCTGTGCAACGGCTTTAAATGCAGAAATCAAAATTGCTTATATTGCTGATGCTCCTATTGTTTTTATTAAAGAGGAAAATGAAGTTAGAAGAGAACTAAAACTCCTAGATATGTATCAGGATAAAGTGATAGTTTTCTATAAAGGCAATTCTAAATATGAATTTAATGTTATACAAAGCGATCAAATTGAAAAGATTGTTGGATCTAGCTCTGTAAATTAGCCCTTTGCATTCACTCTTAGACAAAAAAACAGTATGCTTACACCTGTAAAAAGGAGCATACATGTATCAAGTACTTGCACGAAAATACCGTCCACGAAATTTCATTGAACTCGTGGGGCAAAACCATGTGTCACGCGCACTTACTAGTGCCTTAGAACGTGGTCGGTTACATCATGCGTATTTATTTACAGGTACTCGAGGGGTGGGTAAAACCACCATTGCCCGTATTTTGGCAAAATGTCTGAATTGTGAAACGGGTGTAACTTCAACGCCGTGTGAAGTCTGCCCAACGTGTAAAGCAGTAAATGAAGGTCGTTTTATTGATTTAATTGAAATCGATGCGGCATCACGGACCAAAGTTGAAGATACTCGAGAACTTCTCGACAACGTTCCTTATGCTCCAACCCAAGGTCGCTTCAAGGTTTATCTAATCGATGAAGTGCATATGCTCTCTACGCATTCATTTAATGCGTTATTAAAGACTCTAGAAGAACCGCCAGAGCATGTGAAGTTCTTATTTGCTACTACAGATCCTCAAAAATTACCGATTACTGTCATTTCACGTTGCTTGCAATTTACTTTGCGTCCTTTAGCCGTGGATGAAATCACCACACATCTGACTGATATTTTACAAAAAGAACAAATTCAAGCCGAGCAAGATGCGATTTGGCAAATTGCTGAATCGGCTCAAGGCTCTCTGCGTGATGCATTGTCACTGACTGACCAAGCCATTGCCTATGGTCAGGGTTCAATTCAGCACCAAGATGTTAAAGACATGTTGGGCCTAATTGACCGTACGATTATTTATGATTTGATTTTAGCCATTCATCAAAATCAGCGTGAACGCGTGAGTGCTTTACTCATGCAATTCCGTCAACAAGCACTGGATGTTTCACTGGTATTGGATCAGTTAATTTCGACTTTGCATGAACTGGCATTATTACAATACTTGCCAGACTTAGCGTTGAAATATAGCGCTGAGATCAATCAAAAAATTATGCAATTGTCGCAGTTGATTTCAGCTCAAGATTTGCAGTTGTATTATCAAGTCGCATGCAAAGGTCGGGCAGACTTGCAGTTGGCAGTCACGCAAGAGCAAGGTTTTGAGATGTGTGTGCTGCGTCTATTAGCATTCCGACCATTACAGCCAAACGAAATGTTGGTTTCTGCTGTACAGCAAGAATCAGCAGCACAGCCACAGCTTGCTCAAAATCAGGCTGATACAGTTCAGCCGCCTCAAATACAGTCCTTGCAGCAACCCAATACCGTTGTTGAGTCTGTTGCGCAGGCTAATGTCGCTGTTGAGCAGCCTGAAGTTGTACCTACAGTAGATACATCGCCAGCGTTCGATGATTTTGATGATTCACATTATGATGACGATGATGGCTATGCTTCTGCACCTGCAGCCGACGAACCTTCATCTGATGATTTTTTAGATGATCCTGAAGAGGATGTGATTAGCCAAACTTCTACAGCATCTACAGCAAATGGCACTCTAGATACGCAAGAGGTTGCACCGGTTGAGTCTGTATCGACACAGCAAAATGACACGCTTGTTATGGATGCCGTGGCAGAAGATACATTATTTGATTTAGATCCGACGCCGAGTACTGAAACTGAAGAAGTTGATGTGAGCGCTATAAATTTTGAAGATATTGCACCTTTAGAACCAACAGCTTTAGAGTCAAAAAGTGTAGAGCCTGAAACAGCTCAGCCACATTTGATAAATGCCATTGAACCACAACATGTGGTGAATGAATCAGTTTCGGGTGCTCAAGGCGACAATGGTTTTGATCTAGCATCACCACAAGTTACGCAAAGTTCCGTTTCTTCGGATGCTGTTCAAACGGGTTCATCCTCTACCTTGATGCCACAAGATATTTTGACTTTACAGCCTCAAAACCTAGAAGGTGAGTGGACGGTCGAAAAGTGGGAGTATTGGTTCCGTAATAGTCAACTTTCACCTGCGGTACAAGAGTTGGCGCAGCATGGCATTATGCGCGGTACGATTGACGGTGAATCGACTTTCCATATTCCAAAGCGGTACGAAGCTTTAGTGACTCAATTACAGCATGTATTGGAACAAGCGATTCATACGCAATGGTCAAAATGTCGTTTCCATATCAGCTTTGAAGATGTCGAAGAAACCACACCATATGCTTTACAACATGTCCGCAAGGAAAAGGCCTTTGCACGTGCAAATGAGTTATTACATGCAGAGCCTGTTGTGAAAGACTTACTCAAAAGCTTTGATGGTGAGTTGCAAAATATCCAGCTCAAATAAGTTTTAAGCTGGATATAAAAATTAAAGTAAAAACTGAGTTAAAGCATCTCGCATATCTTCGGGTATCGAGGTGCTTTTCGTGTTTGGCGGTCGACAAACACATGTACGAAATGTCCTTGGGCTGCAGCCTCATTTTGTCCTTGTTTAAAAATAGCCAAGTCATAGCGCAGTGAAGAATTACCAATTTTTTCAATCGCAACCCCAACTTCAATGATTTCTGGATAGGACAGTTCTTGTAAAAAACTGCAGGCTGAATCGACCACTAAACCGATGATCGGGGTATTTTGCAAATCAAAACCGGCATGTTGAATCAAGAGTGCATTTGCAGCGGTATCAAAATAGCTGTAATAGGTGACATTATTAACGTGGCCATACATATCGTTGTCTGCCCAACGCGTTTGGATTGGAAATAAAAATCGATAGTTTTGGCGGCGTTTAGTTTCAGGTTTCATCGTTGGTATTTTCTTTATTTCAAAAATGAGTGAACTTTAGGCATATATTGATTGGTAAATCTGGCGAGCATCTTCAAACTGCAGTTCTCGCGGATTATTTTGTAATAGTCGTGTTTGTAATAATGCGTCTTCTGCTAAACGATCGAGCATATTTTCAGGCACATTCAGTTGGCTGAGTTTTAGCACCAAACCGCTCTGATCTAAATGATTTTGCATATGATCAATAAATAAATCACATAAACCATCGGTACAGCCCGTACTGTATGGGTCTAGCCAACTCATAAGTTCTGCATAATGCTGCTTGGCCTGAGGTGCATTAAACTTTAACACTTCAGCGAGAACCAGTGCATTGGTATGACCATGCGAGAGATGAAAGTGTCCACCGAGTGGATAGGCGAGTGCATGCACCGCTGCAACTGGTGCATTAGCAAAGGCCTGACCTGCAAGCATTGAACCGACTAGCATGTGCTGACGCGCTTCGAGGTTATGTCCGTCGTGTAAAACCAGCGCTAAATTTTTATTTAATAAACGCAAAGCTTGTTTAGCAAGCATATCCGCATACGGATTTTTTTTAATTTTTGACGTATAGGCTTCAATGGCATGCACCATGGCATCGATACCTGTCGCTGCGGTAATATGTGCGGGAAGATTTAAAGTAAAGTTCGCATCGAGGATACAGACATCGGCATACAGTACAGGGGAGACGATACCAGTTTTGGTGGTTTCACCTGTAGTGACGATAGAGATTGGTGTGACTTCAGAGCCGGTCCCTGCCGTTGTCGGGATCAAAATGAGCGGTAAGCGTGGTCGTTTTGCATTACCAACACCATATAAATCACTGATCTGCTGTGTTTGCTTAGGATGAGCCAAGATCGCAATAATTTTAGCCACATCCATTGAACTGCCACCGCCAAAACCAATAATCAAATCTACTTTTTCATTTTTGGCAAATTGAACTGCATCCAAAACTATATGTTCTGCAGGGTCAGCTTGAATACTGGAATAAATCACATAATCTTGATGGATACTTTCTAAAATATCCAAAATGGGTAAATGTAATTGTTGTTGCAACATACCGGGGTCGGTCACAAGCATAACAAGCTTGGCTTGAAAGTCGCCTAGGACCTCTCTCAGTTGGGAAATAGAGCCTAAGCCTGAAATAATATTGCTGACGGTTTGAAACTGAAATTGACTCATTGGCTTATCCCTAATTTTTTATATCCAAATAAACATTATTCTTGAGTGTTGATATAGGATTCATCCTATAAATAACTTAACATAAGACGCTTGAAATAAAAGTAGTCTTGAGGTTGTTATGTCATCCAGCACGCCATATAAGGTGTTGTGTGTTTGTTTAGGAAATATTTGCCGTTCACCTACGGCTGAAGTGGTTCTCAGACATTTTTGTGATGAAGCGCAACTCAATATTCACGTCGACTCTGCGGGTACGAGCAATTATCATCCGGGCAAAGCGCCTGATCTTCGTAGCCAACAGCATGCAAAATTACGAGGCTATAACTTATCTGCATTACGCGCACGTCAGTTAACGGTTCATGATTTTATTGAATTTGATTTGATTTTGGCCATGGACTACGAAAATTTAGACAATATTCAAAACCTCATGCAAAAGGCGCAGCAACAATTCGGTCAACTACGTGCACAAGTGTCTTTGATGAGTCAACATGATCACCAATATCCACAACAAGAAGTACCAGATCCGTACTATGGTGGTGATGCAGGGTTTGAACATGTATTAGATCAATGCGAATCTAGCAGTCAGGCTTGGGTCAATTATTTAAAAACTCAGTTACAAGCACAGCAAAAAAATTAAGGTTTAAGAATGCAAATTCAAACACAGGTTCAGCTTAAGCCATTTAATACATTAAGCCTCGATGCTGTTGCATCGCATTATGTACGCGTTCAATCGGTAGAAGATATTCAAGCAGCGCTCGACTTTGCCAAAGCTGAGCAATTAAATGTATTGGTACTTTCAGGAGGCAGTAATATGCTGTTGCCTGAGCAAATACATGCTTTAGTGATGCATATGGATATTCAAGGTATTGAATATGTACAAGACGATGCCGCAACCCAAACTTTAAAAGTGGGCGCAGGGCAAGTGTGGCATGACTTTGTGCTTTGGACGACGGCACACCAGTTTTATGGCTTACAAAATTTGGCACTGATACCTGGTTTAGTCGGTGCTTCACCTGTGCAAAATATTGGAGCTTATGGTGTTGAGGCGGGTGAATTTATTGAATCTGTGCAGGTCTATGACCGAGTAACAGAACAGCAAAGTAGTATTAGCGCTGCCGATTGCCATTTTTCATATCGTCATAGTATTTTTAAAGATGAGCCAGAGCGTTTTATTATTACGCATGTCACGTTTAAACTTTTAAAACATGCCGATTTAAAATTAAATTATGGTGATTTAAAGCAGGCAGTAGGTGAAGACTTAAGTGCAGAAAACCTACAACAACAAGTCATTCATATCCGTCAAACCAAACTTCCAGATCCAAAAGAATTTCCAAATGTCGGAAGTTTCTTTAAAAATCCTGTGATTAGCCAGCAAGCCTTTGACCAAATTGCGCTGCAATTTCCAAATTTACCCCATTACCCACAACCAAATAATGCGGTAAAACTGGCAGCGGGCTGGTTGATTGACCAAGCAGGTTGGAAAGGGAAATCTGTGGGTTCAGTGGGTATGTTCCATAAGCAAGCTTTGGTTTTGGTCAATTACCAGGACGCCACGCTGCAAGATGTGCGTACAACTTACAAAGCTGTACAACATGATGTTTTTGAAAAATTTAATATTGAACTACATCCTGAGCCTGTATTATTTGATACAAATGGCTTGATTCGATCTCACGCAGATCAATAAAAACACATAGGTTTTAGATTTATGCATAAAACACATTGGATGGTTCGCTTAGTACAAATTGCCGCAGTGCTATTTGTACTTTTGGGCTGTCTAATGATTTTTATCTATACGCCGTTTTATTCTAAATTGATCGTTAAAAGTTTAAATTATTTCGTTCCTGTAGAAGTCAATCAGCTCGCAGCGCAAAGTCAAAAACTCGGCGCCTTGAGTGATGATGATAACTATGAGCCGGGTTCTGACTTATGGATAGCGCGCCAAGCGTATTTAAAACTCATGGAGCAAGCCATACAGTCTGATGAGCCTCAAGATTTAACCCTTATACAAGCACGTTATAAGGCGTTACAGCAGCTCATTGAAGAAGAACATGAAAAAGAAAAGAATGATAGTCAAAAGGACATACCGAAAGTACCTCTGCTGAATCCTTCTGCGTCCGAGGCGGCTTCTTCTGAAGCATTGGCGGAAAATCCTGCTCAAAAAATGAAAGAGCTGCTTGAGCTCAATAGTGCGGAAAATAAAGGACTAATGACTCAATATACCGAGTTCTTAAAAACCCATGAAATTGAGCAAGCGGCTTCAGAAGCGGAACCGATCGATGATGAAACATATCTTGATCTTGCCAAAATGAAAGATAAAACCCTGAAGCAGCCAACCGCAGAGCCGTATGCGATCGTGGTGTTAGGTGGTGGTTTAACCTTAGATAAAAATGATAAAGATATCGTAGTGAATGACTACACACGACTTCGACTGGAAAAAACACTCGATGTTGAACGAGCCAATAAGTTACCGATTGTACTGAGTGGTGTTGAAGCACCGTATATGCAAGCATGGTTGAAGCAATATGATGTTGATGCGAAATTGCTTGAAGACCGCAGTATGAATACTTGCGAAAATTCGCGTTTTAGTTCGTTGCTTTTACAGAAAAAAGGTGGGGCACCGACGGTTATTTTAATCACTGACCAATATCATATGCCTCGAACACGTCGTTTATTTGCATTAAATGGTATCGAAACCATTCCTGTTGTTGCACCTATGCCAACGACATTAACCACATGGCGACCAAGTGAAAAAAATTATGACCATAGTCGTCGTGCCAATTATGAATTATTAGCTACCTTACGTGACGTTTGGTTTGGCTCAAGTGACTGTCGGGAGGTCCCATAATGTCAGATATCCCATTTCTTAATCCTTCGATCCTTAAACAATTAGATCTTCCTGTTCCAAGTCGAGAATTAACCCCACAATTATTAGAACCGCTAAATTTAAATCGGCCGTTTGAGCCTAGTGTCGAAATACAATCTTATCGACGACTCTACGGCTTAGATGCCTTGAACTGCGAACATTGGCAAGGCTATGTGGAAATGCCTTTGTTCAAACTACATGTACAAGTGTTTCAACCGAAACTAAAGGCTGAAACAGATGTCATTAAAGGCACTGTATTTTTATTACATGGTTATTTAGAGCATAGTGGAATATATCAGCCGATTATTCGTGAGCTCTTAGATCAAGGTTTTAGTGTTTTGACCTATGATTTACCGGGGCATGGTCTAAGCAATGGCTCGCCAGCCAGTATTCAAAACTTTGACCATTACCAACAAGTTTTGGAAGCGGTATATCGTTATGTGAAACATGCAGCTCAATTACCGACACCGTGGTTAGGGATTGGGCAGAGTACGGGTGGTGCGATTTGGCTGCATCATCTGTTAGATTTTGCTGAACATCGCAAAAACCCTTATGTCGAACGGGTTTTATTATTATCTCCGCTGATTCGTCCTGCAAAAACGGCATGGTGGCATAACTCGGTTGGATTAGGCATTATTCGTCGTATTAAACGTGAAGTGCCACGTCATTTTAGACGGAATAATCACAACCCTGAGTTTTTACGTTTTGTACGTTTAAAGGATCCTCTACAACCTCGAATGATGGGGATGGATTGGATTTTGGCCATGTCAAAATGGATGCAGGAAATGGAAGAACGACCTGCGTGTCGTATTCCAGTGTGGTTAGCTCAAGGCGCACAGGATCAAACGGTGGATTGGCGTTATAACATTGAGTTTATACGTCGTAAATTCCGTTTACAGACGCTTCTCATGCTTGAAGAAGGTTCACATCAGCTGATTAATGAACGTGCCGATATTCGTGCTGCATTAACAGGTTTGATCCCGGCATTCTTGCATGCTCAATCCAACAGTAAGTCTTATTACTAACTGATGTTACGCACGTAAAAGTAATTACGCATTTTTAAAATGATTTTTAATTTTATTCGACGGAGTCTTACATCTAGAGATTAAATAAAAGGATTAGCCTTCGGCTGGAGGTACTCTTACGAAACATTGTTTCTCATTAGGCAAAATGAGAAGCAAAGCTTCGCAAGGAAACCATCTTGCGGTGCAATGCACCTCACTGACAAAACTCGTTCACTAGCATCTACTTATTCAAACTATCGCAAAAACTTTTTTGATTAGATGTCGTCCTGTCTCAAACACTTGCGGATGACGTTGCCGCGTATCGTTCTTTTATTTGAATCAAATTGCGCTTCTGGTGTTACTGCGTAACATTAGTTACTAATCAGGACGTTTATAAATGAATCAGTGTTATTGATCTAGACGAAAAAAAAGAGGCGTAGTCGCCTCTTTTTTATGCGGTAAGGATTAGAACTTTTCTAGATGGGCCATATTCCACATACGGAAATAGAAGTTTTCCTCATCTTTATTTTCACAGCTGAGTAGCTCCCCATCTTTTAACCAAAAATGTAGCTGTGCATAGTTTTTAATTTCACGGTTATTAATCCGCTGCGCTAGATGGTGCGCACGGATATCGGATGGATGTTGTAAACCTGCTGAGGCAATAAGTTCAGATAAGCCATGCAAGGTATTTTTGTGGAAATTAAAAACACGTTCTGCTTTGGTCGGAACATGGATGGCTTTTTGACGGTCTTTGTCTTGTGTCGCAACGCCAACTGGACATTGGTTGGTATGACAGCTTTGAGCTTGAATACACCCAACTGCAAACATAAAGCCACGAGCTGAGTTGACCCAATCTGCGCCAATTGCCATGGTACTGGCAATATCAAAAGCACTAATAATTTTACCACTGGCACCGACTTTAATTTTTGAACGTAAGCCTGCACCAATCAGGGTGTTATTAACAAAGAGTAGGCCTTCACGCAGTGGCGTACCCATATTATCGATCAATTCAATTGGCGCTGCGCCAGTCCCACCTTCAGAACCATCCACTACGATAAAATCAGGTGTAATCCCTGTATGTAACATGGCTTTTACGATACTCATAAATTGCCATGGTTGCCCGATACACAGTTTAAAACCCACAGGTTTGCCTTCTGACAGTTCGCGCAATTGCTGAATAAATTGCATCATTTCAATAGGGGTGCTAAAGGCAGGATGGCTAGATGGAGAGATACAGTCATGTTCACGGCTGACACCACGGATTTGAGCAATCTCTTCGGAAATTTTGTCTTTAGGTAAAATGCCACCATGGCCTGGTTTTGCACCTTGAGATAATTTGATCTCAATCATTTTGACTTGAGGGTGCTTGGCTTGTTCAGCAAAACGTACAGGGTCGAATTGACCATCAATCGTACGACAACCGAAATAACCACTACCGAGTTCCCAAACAATATCGCCACCATTTTCCAAATGATACGGACTAATACTGCCTTCACCGGTGTCATGGTAGAACTTGCCCATTTTTGCGCCTAAGTTTAAGGCACGAATGGCATTGGCACTTAAGCTACCAAAGCTCATCGCAGAGATGTTTAATATCGATGCGCTATACGGTTGCTTACATTGCTCATTGCCGATGTTAATACGGAATGTTTCAGGAATGGCAGGAATGCAAGGTGACAAGGAGTGATTGATAAAGCGGTAATCATTTTGGTAAACATCAACAATTGAACCAAATGGTTTATCTGCATTTTGGTTTTTTGCACGTTGATAGACCAAGCTACGTTGCATACGAGAAAAGGGCAGTGCATCTTGATCAGATTCAATAAAATATTGGCGAATTTCAGGTCGAAATTCTTCAAATAGAAAACGAAAGTGCCCCATGATGGGGTAATTTTTTAAGATCGAATGTTTGTTTTGTATGACGTCATACAAACCCAATAAGCTTAAAAGCCCAGTAATGACCCAGATACTATTCAATAAGGTTTGTGGAATAAAATATTGAATATAACGAGGGGAATAACCTAAATGAAAACTCGAAATGAGTAGGAAGATAAAAATACAAGCAAACCAAATGGAATGTCGAGAGAAAAAAGTATTTAAAAGTTTATGTCTGATAGTTTGTGCTGGACTTGGCATGTTTTAAAAAATCTTATGAGCTCAGTTTCTATTAATTTGCCGAGTTTATGTACAATGCTCAAGCGTTAATTTGTTGATTCAGTGTAGCATTTATAAAAAGCAGCACTGAAGTTGGATGAATTTTTCATTTAAATCCAAATCAGATAAGAAAAGCAGAAATGTTCTTTAAGAAAATTTATGAAAAGTAGCGCGGTTCTTGTTATTTCACAGTGAACAAAATGGAGGTTATAGTGATTTTACTTTCTAAACACGAGGTGCTGAATATGACTATGAAATCTATTCGTTATAATAATGCCGACCTAGCCTGCCTATGTCAGTAATTGATTATAGCCATGAGAAATTAGCGCTACGGCATAAGGTATTCAGCAGGTACTTATGCTGTAGTTCCTTTGACCTAAACGACTAAAATTACAAAAATATTCTAAGAAATTATCCAGTCCCAGCGTTGGGACTTTTTTATGTGTTGATATTTTAAGGGAAAATCTAAGCATAAATAATGTACTAGATATTCATTATGCGTTAGAAGTTGTCACCTCAAATAAAAGAATGATACGCGGTAAGGTCATCCGCAAGTGTTTGAGACAGGACTACATTTATTTAAAAATGTTTTTGCGATACTTTGAATAAGTAGACGTTAGTGAACGAGTTTTGCGGATGACAATGGTTTTGGGTACTTTTGCCGAAACAAAAGTACCTCCAGCCGAAGGCTAATTCCTTTATTTAAACCCTAGATGTAAGACTCCGTCGAATAGACTTAAAAATCATTTTTAAAATGCGAAATTACTTTTATGTGCGTAACATTAGTTAGTATTTAAGGTAGCAGAAAACCTTAGATCGGTTTAATCATTGCGTTGTTGTACAACTATAGCGACTTCTTCAGGTTCAATTTTCTGAATCTTTTTCCCAAAACTACGCAGCCACCATGTTAACTGAGAGGTAAATGGTACTGTTGCACTAACTTCAACCCAGCCATCTTCGGTTTTTTGAATCACTTGATCTTTACTTAGCTGACTTTCTTCAAAATAAACTGCTTCTGATTCCGACATGGTTAATTTGAGCTGAATCATTTCAGTCGGCTTATTGAAGTCCACACGGAAGCCAAGCGCTCCAGAGTCAATATAGGCATCAATATCAAAATCGACAGGGTGTAATGCACGTGAATTTAAGACTGTAGCTGATTTAAAACGATGTAAAGCAAAGGTTTGGATGTCTGTTTTGTCATGACGTGTGCACACCAAATAAATAATTGCACCTTTTTGGACCAACGCCAGTGGATTTAAAATATAGGTCTTTTCTTCGCTTTGTTGTCCACGACCTTGATATAGACATTCCAGTTGTTTGTCTTGTAGTAAGCCTTCATAAATCGATTGCTGTGCGACTTTTTCAACCACAGGAGGAATCAATGGCTGAGTAGCTGGCACGATCCGCACGCGGTTAATCCACTGACGGACATTATTTTGCGACGACAGACTTCGACGTGCGAGGTCAAACCAAGGATTCATTTCTTCAATTAAGCTTGGCGGAAGCAAATGCTTTAGATGCTCCTCAACCATCATAAAGGTGACCGCTTGTGAGCTGGTCATATGAGGCAGGCTTTGAATCGGTGCATCAGAACGCCAACGCCAGCCTTGCGGCGTTGTTTTACTGCTCTCAATTGGGAAACGTAGAGAAATTTGATTTAAGTCACGCTGAATGGTGCGTAGGCTGATATCAATGCCTTCACGGTTCAGTATTTCTTGTAATTCACGGGTACCCATCCACTTACCTGTGGACAGTCGTGAAAGAATTTGCCACTGACGATAGAGGCTGTTCGACGTTTCTTTTTCTTGTGAAGACATAATCTAGTGCTTGAACTTGGACTTAAATGAATAAAATGATGCTGTGGGACACAATAAGAAATCTTCCTGCGTTAAGCAAGTCTTCATCTAAAAAAACTAAGATGATTTTAATAACGCAATTTGACACAACTTGAGCAGTTACATGCTGTTCCACTTTGCAAAAATGATGCATAAATAATCAAAGAGAAGCAGCATATGTATTGATGGCATATATATTGCTTTATCTGATTTACAAAACATGACAAAAACATGGAGTTGCTATGCTGAAAGAAAATCGTAATACAACTTCAAATGGAATTGAGGGTTATGAGGCAAAGTTGGTTAATACTTCTGTCTCTACATTAAAAACTTTACCACTTGCTCGAGGATATGCGCTGTTTAATCAATTCAATTCGGATTTTTTTAATGAAATGCGCGACAGCAAAACGGTAGCTAAAGAATCATGCCAACGGATAGAGCAGTGGTTATCACAGCATACGCTTGATGAATTGAAGCAACTAAATCAGGTTGCAAAACAACATTTTCTCTATGAAGGCATTACTTTTACAGTGTATGGCGAAGATGAGGGCATTGAACGCACCATACCTTATGATCTTATTCCGCGTGTGATTGCACGAAAGGAATGGAATAATTTATCTCTAGGCTGCGCACAGCGCGTGAAAGCACTCAATCTGTTTTTACATGATGTCTATCATCAACAAGATATTTTAAAAGCAGGAATTATTCCTGAACTGCAAGTCTTAACCCATGAAGCCTATTTGCCACAAATGTATATGCATGGGCTAAAAGGTAAAATTTATAGCCAAATCAGTGGCATTGATATCATCCGAGATCAATCAGGCGAATTTTACGTCCTTGAGGATAATCTTAGAACACCGTCTGGTGTGTCGTATATGCTAGAAAGCCGTAAGATCAGTCAAAAACTGATGCCTGAACTTTGCCAGCAAAGCAACATCATGGGGATTGAGCAGTATCCGCAGCTTTTACGTGAAATTCTTGCAGAAAATGCCTACGTCGATAACCCGTTTATCGTGGTTTTAACCCCAGGGCGTTTTAACAGTGCTTATTATGAACATGCTTTTTTGGCAAGGGAGATGGATGTACCCTTAGTGACATCGCGTGACCTTTATGTAGAAAACGATAAGGTTTATGTGAAAACCATTAAAGGCCGACAACAGGTTGATGTAATTTATCGTCGTGTGGATGATGCTTTTCTCGATCCATTATGTTTCAAACCTGACAGTACTTTGGGCGTAGCAGGGCTCATGTCAGCGTATATGCAACATAATGTGGTCATTGCAAATGCACCGGGAACAGGCGTAGCAGATGATAAATCGATTTATCCATATGTGGATAAAATGATTCATTTCTATTTAGGCGAACAAGCGATCCTGAAAAATGTGCCGACCTATCAATGTCGTGAGCAGAACGAATTGGATTATGTGCTCTCGAATATCGAAAAATTGGTGGTCAAAGAAGCGCAGGGTTCAGGTGGTTACGGCATGCTGATCGGTCCACAAGCTTCTTTACAAGAATTAAATAGCTTTAAAGATAAAGTGGCCGCAGCACCACATTTATATATTGCACAGCCGACTTTAAATTTATCTGTCAGCCCAACCCTAAGTGAGGCGGGTGTTTCGGAACGCCATATCGATTTACGCCCATTTGTACTGAGTTCACCATATCGAACTGAAATTGTACCGGGTGGCTTAACTCGTGTCGCGATGCAAGCAGGTTCATTGGTGGTGAATTCTTCGCAAGGCGGCGGGATTAAAGATACATGGGTAGTAGACGATTTACGCTCATAGCACTTCAGTGAAGGAGCAAAACATGATTTTATTAAACAGTAATGCAGAACATATTTTTTGGTTGGGGCGTTATTTAGCACGCACTCAATATTTATGCAGTATTTTTCCATTTCAAGATGTCGATACGGCATTGAACTATGCACATGCTTTTTGTTTGCCAGCATTTGATGCCGACTCAATGAATGAATTGGTTTTAAATGCGGAGCAGCCGGCGTCATTTTCCAGCCAATTTCAATATGCGCAAAGTAATATTCAGGACTTAAGGGGTGTACTTTCAGCAAAAAGTTATGCAGAACTCAGCCGTTTAATTCGTAATGCGAGTGATAACCCAGGTTATATCTGTGACGTGGTAACAGATTGCCAAGATGTTTTAGAGTCCGAATCTGAAGATGTATTTTTATTTTTTAGTTTAGGACAAGCCATAGAGCAGCTTGATCGCCAGTTACGCATGCAGCAGGACATTCAACACACCCTAGCGAAGATTGAACATATTGTCATGGCTTTGGTTCAGTTTGGATGGGAAAGCGTGCAAGAGGCATGGTTGGCACTTAAACAGCAGCCGAATAGCCAAAACTTCTACCATTTCAGTGATCATATCCAAAATATGTTTGAGGTGGCTGTATGAGGCTCATGATCAACCATCAGACCCATTATGTTTACACTGATGTGGTAAACAGAAGCATTCAATATATCAAAATGACCCCGTCCACCAATGCACACCAACAGGTGCAAAATTGGGATGTGAGTGTGCCGGGGCAGCGTGATATGCAATTGGATACTTTTGGTAATGTGTGGTTGACCACAACGCAGCGCGAACCTTATCTGCAAATGACCATTATGGCGCAGGGCATCGTAGAGATGAATTTGAGTTCAAATGATTCAAATGCGGATGATTTAAACCCGAAATTGTTTTTACAGCCAACGCCGAGTACGCAGTACGATATTCACATGAAAAGTTTTGCCGATTGCTATGTCCCTCGTATCAATCGTGCCAATCTGATTCGTTTGGCTGAAGCGATATTGGCGCATATTCCCTATGTATCGAATCAAACATCGGTACATACTTCAGCGATTGATGCTTTTCATCATAAGCAAGGGGTATGTCAGGATCATAGCCATGTCATGATCGCAATGTGTCGCTATTTGGGTATTCCTGCACGTTATATTTCTGGGTATTTATTTGTGCCGAATAGTAGCCACCTTGCCAGTCACGCTTGGGTAGAAGTCTATATCGAAAATAAATGGTATTGTTTTGATGTCAGTAATCAGCTATTTACACCACAATCACATATTTATGTTGCGATTGGGCGGGACTACTGGGATGTAGCTCCAGTTCGAGGCGTTCGTGATAAAGGTGGTATTGAGTCTATGAGCTCAATTGTACAAGTGCTGAGTTGTTAATCATTTGAGGGATAAAAATGACCTATTGTTGTGCATTACGGTTAAAAGATGGCATGGTATTTATCAGTGATACACGGACAAATGCAGGTGTTGACCATATTTCAGTTTTTCGTAAACTTTATACCTTTGGTATTGCGGGTGAGCGATTTATTACCATCCAAACCTCTGGGAATTTAGCTACTACACAAGCGGTCATCGGGCATTTACAAAATCAGCTAGAGGTCAAACAAGAGCCGAATTTATATAGTGTAAATACGATGTTCGAAGTGGCTGAATTGGTCGGGCATACCTTAAAAAAAGTCATCTCAGATGTCACATCAGATACTTTAGAACAAAGTAATTATTACTGTAGTTTATTGGTAGGCGGTCAAATTGGCAGTGCGGATATGCAGTTATATAACATCTATCCACAAGGCAACTTTATTTGTGCAACACCTGATACCCCATATTTTCAAATTGGCGAAAGCAAATATGGCAAGCCGATACTCGACCGAACTTTGCGTTACGATATGCCACTCGATGAAGCAATGCGTTGTAGCTTAATTTCTTTTGATTCAACGATACGCTCAAATGTATCTGTAGGTATGCCTTTAGATGCTTTGGTTTATAAAAAGGACAGTTTAGAAATACCAAATGGTAAGCGCATTTATGAAGAGGACCCATATTTCACCATGATCAGTAAAGGCTGGTCAGAAGCATTGCGTCAGGGTTTGATTGAATTGGCAAAACCAACAGCTGACTATTTTCAATAACCATTTGATCAACAAATCGATCAATTTAAAAAGTGAATAAAAAAAGCGAGATAAAAAAAAGCCCAGATTTGATCTGGGCTTTTTGATTTGGCGTAATTAAGCTAATTTACGTACAGGGCGCGCGCTCATACGGCATAATAATTCATAGCCAATGGTTCCGTTCGCTTCTGCAACGTCATCAACCAGACGATCTTTGCCCCAAAGCTCAACTTCAGTGCCTATCGGTGCATGCATACCGGTGATATCAATCGCAATCATATCCATGGCAACACGGCCAATCACACGCGTTTTCTGTCCATGGATGGATACATAGTTTTGTTTAGGGAAGGCACGTGGATAACCGTCACCATAACCAATCGACACAATCGCAAGATTCATTTCTTGTTCTGCAACGAAAGTCGATCCATAACCCACAGATTCACCAGCTTGAATGGTATTTAAAGCAATCACTTCAGCGGTAAAGGTCATCACCGGTTTAAGATCTAATGCTTCTACAGAACGGTCTGAGAAAGGTGTCGCGCCATATAGCATGATGCCTGGGCGAACAAAATCAAAATTCAGTTCTGGCCATTTGAAAATCGCAGCCGAGTTACAGCACGAACCCATGATTGGCGCACAAGCTTCTTTTACGTGTAAGAATTGTTCACGTTGTTGGTCATTTAAAGGATGATTTTCTGCGTCTGCATTGGCAAAGTGCATCGCCAGTACGCAAGTAAAACCTTCCGCCTTTAAAGCATTAATGACATCAATAATTTCAGGCACTTTAAAACCTAAACGGTTCATACCGCTGTTGAGTTTGACCCAAACTTTCAGACCTTGAGCGATATAGGCCTCTTTATGCGCACGTAACCAATCTAGTTGTTGCTGATGATGCACCACACATTCAATTTTTTTATCGATGATAATTTGCATTTCATCATCTGAGAAAATGCCTTCAATCAACGTAATGGGTTGTTCATAACCCAGTTCACGAATTTCTAAGGCTTCTTCTAGGCAGGCAACACCGAAGGCATCACTGTCTTTTAAGGCTGCTAAGCAGTCTTTAACTCCATGTCCATAAGCATTGGCTTTCACCATACTTACAATTTTAGCGGTTGGGGCAAGTTGTTTGACACGGTTTAAATTATATTGAAGTGCTTGTTGATCAATATAAACTGTAGCTTGGCGCACCCTAAATACTCCTACAGGGTCGATGAATTAATGGATGATAAAAAGTCTTTACTCTTCATCATCATACTGAGCATAAAACTCAGGGGAGAGGTTACTAAATTTGGTGTATTGACCTTCAAAGGCAAGACGCACAGTACCAATTGGACCGTTACGCTGTTTACCAATAATAATTTCTGCAGTACCCGCTTCTTTAGATTCTTTGTTATAAACCTCGTCGCGGTAAATAAACATGATCAAATCGGCATCCTGCTCGATTGCACCTGATTCACGTAAGTCGGACATCACTGGGCGTTTATTAGGACGGTTTTCCAGTGATCGGTTCAACTGTGACAGTGCAATTACTGGGCAGTGCATTTCTTTAGCCAGTGCTTTTAAGCTTCGGGAAATTTCTGAGATCTCGCCAACACGGTTATCGCCCATACCGGGTACTTTCATAAGCTGCAAGTAATCGACCATGATGCAGCCAAGTTTACCGCCGTGCATTTTGGCAATTCGGCGCGCGCGGGCACGTACTTCCGTTGGAGGTAGTGCAGACGAGTCATCGATATACAAATTCTTTTCTTGGAGATGCACAATGGTACTGGTTACTTTCGACCATTCATCTGCATCCATTTTACCTGCACGTAAATGCCCTTGGTGTACACGACCGAACGAGGATATCAAACGCATTGCAATCGAGTCCGCGGGCATCTCCATAGAGTAAACTAGAGCGGGCAGGTTGTTATTAAACAGCACACTTTCAACCAAGTTCATGGCAAAAGTAGTTTTACCCATCGATGGACGGGCCGCCACAATAATCAAATCGCCTGCTTGCATACCTGAGGTTTTATTATCAAGTTCTACAAATCCAGTGGTTAAACCCGTGATACTGCCTTCAGTTTGAGAAAGTTCATTCAACTTATCAAATACACTAGCAACGACAGAGTTAATGGCTTTAGGGCCTTGAGCTTTGGCGTTGTTGTTGTGTTGCTCGGCAATAGAGAAAATATTAGTTTCTGCTAGATCTAAAATTTCACTGACCGTACGACCTTTGGTGTCATAGGCATTTTGTAAAATCTCCGAGCTGACTTTAATCATGCTGCGTAAAGTTGAAAACTCTTTAATTTTTGCAGCATAAGTTTCAAGGTTATAGAAACTAGAAGGTGAATCTGACATCAGTTGCATCAGGTATTCTTCGCCACCAGCAGCATCGAGCAAGTTTTGTTTAATTAGCCAGTCATTGACTAAGACCGCATCATAAGGTGAGCTATCTTTTGATAGTTGATCGATTGCTCGGAAAATATATTTATGACGGGTCGCATAAAAATCAGCTTCAGTCAGTACATCACCCACTTGCTCAAATGATTCTGCAACGGTCATCAGTGCAGCAAGCACAGCTTGTTCAATCGCAAGGTTATGGGGTGGGGTACGAAACTCTTTCAACGAACTTTGTTCTGTGGTTTTTGCTGTTGGCGTAGAGTTTGGCTTGCTGGCATTCGCCTGTGACATAAAAATCCCTGATGCTGAAACCATTTAATGTGATGGAAATGGGTGCTAATTACAGTTTTTTCAACTCTTCATTAAACTGAAATGATAGGCGTTTTCTACAGAAATGCGAACAAGTATTTCCGATTAATTCGTCACACATTGAATTGAATGAAGAGTTGAAAATGTAAAAAAGTGGAGCACTATTTTTTACAGATAAAAAAAGAGCATGCGTAAGCATGCTCTTTTCTTTGCAAGAAATTACTCAGCTACGATAGTAACTAGAACTTCTGCAACAACATCATGATGCAATTGGATTGCGATGTTGAATTCACCAGTGTTGCGAAGCGCACCATTTGGTAAACGAACTTCTGCGCGGTCTACAACAAGACCAGCATTAGTTAACGCGTCAGCGATGTCACGAGTACCGATAGAACCGAATAGTTTACCTTCGTCACCAGCTTTAGCAGTGATTACGATGTTAACTTCGTTCAATTGGTCAGCACGTGCTTGAGCAGCAGCTAATACTTCAGCTTCTTGTTTCTCAAGTTCAGCACGACGAGCTTCAAATGCAGCAGTGTTAGCTTCAGTAGCAGCAACTGCTTTACCTTGAGGGATAAGGAAGTTACGGCCGTAACCAGCTTTAACTGAAACTTTATCGCCTAATTTACCAAGGTTTTTAATGCGTTGTAATAAGATAATATCCACAGCTCAACCTCACTTATGATTGTCAGTGTAAGGGATCAAAGACAAGTAGCGAGCTTGTTTGATAGCAAGCGCTAATTGACGTTGGTAACGAGCTTTAGTACCTGTAATACGGCTAGGAACAATCTTGCCGTTTTCAGTGATGTACTGTTTTAAAGTGTCGATATCTTTGTAGTCGATGTACGTAACGTTCTCAGCTGTAAAGCGGCAGAACTTGCGACGACGGTAAAAACGTGCCATGTTATGTTCTCCTTATGCTTCAGCAGAGTCTTGAGCTTGTTGTGCTTCTTCACGTTGAGCTTTACGCGCACGTTTTTCTTCAGCACTCTTAGCCAATAGTGACTCTTCAGTGATAGCGTTTTCACGACGGATGATAAGGCTACGAATGATTGCGTCGTTGTAACGGAACAATTCTTCTAGCTCATCAAGAGTAGTTTGACCACACTCAACATTCATAAGAATGTAGTGAGCTTTGTGGATCTTGTTGATTGGGTAAGCCAATTGACGACGACCCCAGTCTTCAAGACGGTGGATTTGACCTTCAGCTTCTTTGATGTGAGTTAGGTAACGTTCTACCATACCCACAACTTGATCGCTTTGGTCTGGATGTACCAATAGTACGATTTCGTAGTGACGCATTGTCAGCTCCTTACGGTTTAGGCAGCCCCAATCATTAATTGATTGAAGCAAGGAGTCACAACCAAAGTTGTGTCGCAATAATTGCGAAGCGTGAATTTTAGAGCGTTTAGGTTTGAAATACAAGGCATGGATTTAAAATGCTTGAATTATTTATGGTTTAAGGCCGATTAGCGGTACGTAATAAAAACACCACATAACCTTTAAAATAAGGATCATTAATTAAATGTTGAGGTGCGTGCCAACGGCCATGTTGTACGAGGCCTATTTTATAGGGTAGTTTCAATTTTGAGACTTTATTCAGATAACTCGTGTAATTCTCGATCGTGACACTACCACGATAAGTTTGAATAGCGATCTCATCAATATTGCGTCGCAAAACACTGAGCGTTTGCTGATCTTGAATATTTGTCCAATCCATTAAACCAGTAATGCTTAAACGATATTTTTGAGGTAGTTGCTTTCGTATATTTTCAAGGAATAAGGCATATTGATGAATGTTTTTAGTTTTTGCGTCAAAATCGATTTGTAAGCCTTGGATCTGATTGCCGTTATTTTCCCAATGTTTTAGCCGCTGCAAAATTTGCTGAATATTGCTATTTGACCATTGTAAATGATGGCTACGGATTACAATCCAAATTTTCTGCTGTGGTTTATGGAGGACTTGAATGCCTTGAGGGATAAACTCGGATCGTTTTAAAGGTTTATTCCAATTCAATTCACCTTGTAAAATATAGAGCTCCGTGGCTTGCTGTAAGTAGGGGCTACTAGAAATATTGCCCCAAATCCAAAAACTTGAATAATGTGCTGCATCAACACGTTGCTGTAATTTGGTTTGAGCCTGTTGTGTTTTTCCAGATTGGGCAGGTGTGCAAGCAGAGCACAAACCTATACTCAAGATAAGCAAAAGTCGAAATGTTCTTGACCACTTGATCACCTGCAAAATCATCATCAATTACCAATAATATTTTAGAGATTTAGCCCAGCTGGTTTCTGGATAGTCGCGTTTGATTTGATCAAACCATTGTTTTCGAACCGACTTATTTACATCTTTGTCTTGGCATTCATTATTGCCACTTGGCGCATAACATTGAATGGCACGGTACAGCGCATAAGCCGTTAATTCAGATTTTGTCCCTGTTTTAATAATGTTTTTATATACATCGCCACGGGCAAAATAAGTCCCCTTGAAACTTTGCAGTGAATGATCAGGCAGGTAGTTGAGATTTAGTATGGTATAGGCTTGTGAACTACGCGCATATTCACCTAAGCATAAATTAAGGCTCAAGTCTTTTGGGTTGACTTGCAATTGTTGGGTCAAAGTTGCCAAGTCAGGACATTTAATCGAATTGCTCACGCTTGCACCTTTCCATAAGAAATTTGCAAATGATGGCTGATTGCGAAACTTCTCCGCAGTGTTTTGTTCAGTATTAAATTGAGCCGCGTTGCTTGGTAATTCACGGTACGCTTGGTTAAATAAATCAAAGTTTTGATAAGCCAATGACTTATTTAGTAGGGTATAAAGCGCTACATTTTTTTGATCTTGTGTGGCCACGTTATTTTTGACCACAGACATTAAACTTTGTTCATTCGCTGCATCGACTAAATATTGTTGCTGTAGATAAGCTTGCTTGATTTTGGCTGAAGAACCAATAAATTGTGCAGTATTTTGCTGTTGAGCATAGTAACGATACAGCATAAGTTCAGCCAATCCACGTTGTTCGGCGGTTTTGCTGATGGAAAGTAGGTTTTCCCAATATTTTTGAGTGGCCTGATTTCGCCCACTAGCTTCCAGAATACGGCCTTTAAGTAGTAACTGACTCAACTGTAGATAACTGTTGATGCTGCTCGGTGCTCGTTGTGGCAGATATTTGAGTGCTTCTTGTGCTTTGTTTTGCACATAAAATAAGTGATTTGCCTGCAAATACTGGAACAGTTCTGGTGAATCTTTAAAATAATTTTTCTGTGCGTTTAACTCAGCCCATGAAATGACCACATCATCTGCCGTTTCTTTTTTGCGCATATGCATAAGGTCATAAATGCTAAGAAAAAATGGATCTTTCAAATTTTTGACATTGAGTCTATTACTTTGAAAAACATGTCGATCTAATTCATAAGGTAGATTTGGCAATTCTAAATTATAGACGCTGGATGTTGGATGATTGATTTGCCAGACATATTCATTGATCAGTAAATCGTGTTTACCACTCAGCCAAAAACCACGTCTTAATAAACCGCGTGCGCTTGCTGCATATTGACCCTGCGGATAGAGCTTAAAGTACTGAGTAATGTTATTAAAAAAAGTGGTTAATAAGTTTTGATTGAGCTTGTTATGGTCAAGATCACCATATTCACCAACACCACTTTGATAGGCTTCATTTAAGGTGCTACGAATCAGCATATATTGAGAAGTTTCTTTTAACCACGCTTGATCAACACTGGTGAGTACTGAATATATCTTAGTCGCTGTGGAAAAGTTAGCATTATAAAAAGAGATCGTTGCATTTAGATAGGATACATATTGACGTGCAGCGGCAGACCAATTTGGATTCACGCTCAGTAAAGCTAATGTGTTTTCACAATTATTAATTTTTTCACGCTCATGGATCAACATGTCTTTTTCACTGCTTGAAAGCTTAGTGTCCGTTTTGACTTGTTGAATAAACGCGTGCGCACCATTTTGCAGGCTATTGCAATGTTCGTTATAACTTAAATCTGGTGCTTTTAGCGGTTTGCGCGCATTTGGCAATTTATTGTGGCTATTCACTAAAAGACTGGAAACTTCAAAAGGAACTTTGCTATAGCTAGTTGTCCATAAAGTGGATTTTTCTTCTTGAATATTAAATTTGGCAATACCTAAATCGCTAAGCAACAGCAGCATATTGGTTTGATTGTCATTTGCCGGCGTGAGCGCAGGCAATTCATTGCATGCAGTATAGGCATTGGTCTGAATTTCTGTCGAAGGTTCACAATAGACATCCATACCTGCATGACTGTGTGCACTAAAGAAAATGCCAAAAGGAATACATGATGTGAAAAGAGCAGAGCGAAGAATTTTTTGTTGAGAAGACATAAGGCACAGTTATTTATAATTGTAGGTGCAATGATATCAAGTGGGGAAAGTTGATTGAAGATGCCTAGAAATAAAAAAAGATAGAGTAAAACTCTATCTTCTTTAAAAAAATACAATTGGCTTTAGAGGGGCAGTGGAGGTAAAACTAAAAATTAAACTAATCACTGTGATCAATTTGACCGAAAACATGAAATATTGTTTTGCCCAAACTTGATCATCTTCAGCTTTGAATCCTTGAATGGTTAAATAAATCCAATACAGACTTAAGGCATTCAGGACAATCATATAAATCCAATTGGCATAACCATAAAAGTATAAACCGTTCATGGTAATGCAGAACAAAATCACGTAAACCAAAGATTCAACCTTGGTTCGATGAATTGAACGTGCTACAGGTAAAATTGGAATTCCTGCATTTTTGTAGTCATCAAATCGGTAAACTGCAATTCCCCAAGAATGAGGCATTTGCCAAAATGCATAACCAATAAAAATCAGTAATGCACCTAAATCAAACTGGTTTGCAACAGCCGTATACCCGATTACAGGTGGCGCTGCGCCAGAAAGACTGCCGATAATGGTTTGATGAATTGTTGTTCGTTTTGTCCATAAGCTGTAAAAACCAACGTATACGACAAAACCAATAACAGCAAAAAGAAAAGCGTAAGCATTTACCCAGAACCATAAAATACTAAAACCAAATACACCTAAAACTAAAGCAAAAACTAAAGCAACAGGAATCGAGATTGATTTTTTAACCATCGCACGATTTTGTGTGCGTTGCATTTTTGAGTCGATGTCTTGGTCAATAACGTTATTGACAACACATCCAGAAGCGACCACAAAGAGGGTGCCTAAGAGGGTAAGAAGCAACAGAAGGAAATCTACAGAACCTTGGGCAGCTACAAAGTAGCCACCCAAAGCGGTAACAAAGTTACCAAAGAGAATTCCTGGTTTAGTCAGGAATAAATACTTTTTCAGCATGACGACCAGTTTAGATCATCATGTTGAAGTGAAGGTAGTTCATAATCCACACAGAACCTACTAAAAGGATAGCAATTGTGAGGATTGTATAAACAAATGCAATCACGTTCCAGCGTTGCTCTGAAGAAGAGTTCATATGCAGGAAGTAAACTAACTGAATAAGAACCTGAGCAACCGCAGTAATCGCGATTACGGCAACCAATAGACCGCGGCTAAAACCACCTGCCATTACCATACCGAATGGAATTACGGTAAGTAGAACAGAAAGGATAAATCCGATTGTATATTGTTTAACGTTACCGTGAGCTGCACCAGCAGAGTTATGATCGTGACTCATTAGATAACTCCCATCAAGTAAACAACGCTGAATACGCAGATCCAAACGATGTCAAGGAAGTGCCAGAACAAGCTTAGGCAAGCAAGACGACGAGTGTTTGGAAGTGTCAAACCATATTTCTTGATTTGGAACATCAACACAAGCATCCATACCAAACCAGAAGTTACGTGAATACCGTGCGTACCAACTAAAGTAAAGAACGCAGATAAGAACGCACTTGTGCTTGGGCCATGACCAGCATGAACTAAATGATTGAACTCATAAAGCTCCATGCCAATGAAGGCTGCACCAAATACCCAAGTAACTGCTAACCAAGTTAAAACTTGACCAACATTTTTCTTGTATGCTGCAAGAACAGCAAAACCAAAAGTTACAGAAGAGATAAGAAGGGCGAAAGTTTCAGTTAAAACGAAACCTAAAGATTCACCAAACAGCTCTTGTGCACTTGGCGTACCCACTGGAACGTGGCTACTTAATACAGCGAACGCGATGAAGAGTGTCCCGAAAAGAACCAAGTCACTCATCAAGTAAGTCCAGAAACCAAAGACAGTGATGTCAGTATCATCGTGATGATGATGTTCGTCATGTCCGTGGTTGTCGTGATGAAGTACTTCAGCCATTGTCTTAGTCCTTCTTCAAATGTTTTTCAAGAAGCGCGTAGCGTTCATTTTCAATACGTTCAACTTCTGCAGCTGGAACATAGTAGTCAACTTTCTTAGTGAAAGAAGAAACGATGAAGCTGATAATTGAAGCAATGAAAGTTACAACGACTAACCACCAGATATGCCAGATTAATGCGAAGCCCATAACTGTAATAAACATTGCAATTACGAAACCTGCCGCACGGTTTGTAGGCATATGGATGTCTTCGTATGTAGTTGGCTTAGCGTAAGCAACACCATTTTCTTTGTCAGTCCAGAAAGTATCAATACCATTGATCTTTGGAAGATAAGCAAAGTTATAGAATGGTGAAGGAGATGAAGTAGCCCACTCAAGAGTACGACCATCCCAGATATCGCCAGTAACGTCCATGTTGTCTTTGCGTTGAAGGAAACCAACAACGATTTGCATAACAAAACAGAAGATACCGATAGCAACCAATACAGAACCAAATAAAGCGATCGCTAAGTACGGATCCCATTCAGGGTTGTCATATGTATTCAAACGACGAGTCATACCCATGAAACCAAGGATATAAAGTGGCATGAATGCAAAGTAGAAACCGAAGAACCAGAACCAGAACGCTGCTTTACCCCAAGTTTCATTCAATTTCCAACCAAACATTTTTGGCCAGTAGAAAATGATACCCGCGAACATCGCGAACACTACACCACCAATAATTACGTTATGGAAGTGAGCGATAAGGAATAAAGAGTTGTGTACTAAGAAGTCCGCTGGTGGAACTGCCATTAATACGCCTGTTAAACCACCAATACCGAAAGTCACAAGGAAGCCAAGTGTCCAAAGCATTGGAGTTGTATAGGTGATGCGGCCCTTGTACATAGTGAATAACCAAGAGAAGATTTTCACACCAGTAGGGATCGCAATGATCATGGTCATGATACCGAAAAACGCGTTAACGTTGGCACCAGCACCCATTGTAAAGAAGTGGTGAACCCATACAACTAGTGAAAGAACACCAATTGCTACAGTTGCGTACACCATTGATTTATAGCCGAACAACGCTTTGCGTGAGAACACAGCAGTAACTTCTGAGTAAATACCAAAAGCAGGTAATACCAAGATGTAAACTTCTGGGTGGCCCCAAGTCCAAATCAAGTTTACATACAACATTGGGCTACCACCCATGTCATTTGTAAAGAAGTGGAAGCCGAAGTAACGGTCAAGTGAAAGCATTGCAATAGTCGCAGTCAAAACTGGGAAAGTTGCAACGATAAGCACTACAGTAACTAATGCAGTCCAAGTGAAAATAGGCATGTCCATAAGTTTCATGCCAGGCGCACGCATTTTGATGATGGTAACGAAGAAGTTAACACCAGTAAGAAGCGTACCTAGACCAGAAACCTGAAGTGCCCAGATATAGTAGTCTACACCTACACCTGGAGAGTATTCGATGCCAGAAAGTGGAGGGTAAGCCATCCAACCTGTTGCAGCGAATTCACCAATTGCAAGAGAAGCCATCATTAAGCCCGCAGCGCCGGCAAATAACCAGAAGCTTAGAGAGTTTAATAATGGGAATGCTACGTCACGCGCACCAATTTGAAGTGGTACAGCAACGTTCATTAAACCAACAACTAGACCCATTGCTACGAAGAAGATCATGATTACGCCGTGGGCAGTAAAGATCTGGTCATAGTGTTCTGGGTGTAAGTAACCTTCACCGCCACCTTTTGCAAGGAACAGTTGAAGACGCATCATAATCGCATCGGCAAAACCACGCACAAGCATGACAATTGACACGAGGATATACATGATACCAATTTTTTTATGGTCTACAGATGTGAACCATTCGTTCCACAAGTAGCCCCATTTTTTAAAGTAGGTGATACCAGCAACAATTGCGATACCGCCAAGGATCATCATTGCAACAGTAACCAACACGATTGGGTCGTGTGGAATTGCATCTGGTCCTAACTTACCTAATAAGCTCATGTCTTATTCCCCTGCAACAGTCGCATGTTCAACGCCTGCATGAGCTTCAGAAGCAGCAGCTTCGTGTCCAACAGTAGCTGTATGATCAGCACCGTGGTAGTTGCTCATGTATTTGTTAATCACTGATTCGAACAATTTAGGTTCAACTGAAGAATAGTAAGTCACTGGGTGTGGCTTAGTAGGGTAAGGCTTCATTGCTTCAGCTAGAGCCTTCTCTTCAGGAGTAGTTGCTTTGGCAACTAAAACTTCGATCTGGTGTTTAGAACGGTTGCCGTCACGTAAGGTTGCAAATTCAGCTTGGTCTAAAACAGTTTTTTGAACCGCTTGTGGATTCACTGAAGTACCATTACCAGCTTTAACAGCAGAAACCCATTCAGCAAACTGAGCATCAGTCACAGCATGTGCACGGAAGCGCATTTGTGAGAAGCCATAACCTGAATAGTTAGAAGAGAAACCACGGAAGCCTTCAGCAGGACTAGTTTCATCAGCTAATAAGTTCAAGTGAGTTTGCATACCTGCCATAGCATAAATCTGACCACCTAACGCCGGAATGAAAAATGAGTTCATTGTGAAGTTAGATGTTAAACGAAGGCTTACAGGAGTTTTCTCAGGGAAGCGGATCTCGTTTACAGTCGCGATGCCTTGTTCAGGGTAGATGAAGATCCATTTAAATTGTTCAGCAATAACTTGAACAGTTAAAGGAGCTTTATCTGACTCGAGTGGACGGTAAGGGTCATACTTGTGGGAACCCCACCAAGTTAACCAAGCTAAAATAGCGATAATAATTACGGGAATACCCCAAACTACAACTTCAATTGCAGTCGAGTGTGCCCAAGTAGGTGCATAGTCTGCATCTTTATTTGACGCGCGATATTTCCAACCAAACCAAAGAGCCATAAGTGCTGATGGAATAACTACCAACAACATTAGGTAGATCGCAGTAAGCATGAGGTTTGACTGACCTTCAGCAACTGGACCTTTTGAGTTTAGAAGTACCATATCACCACCACACCCAGTTAAGAGTGCAGCGATCGCAGATAAAGACAATACAGCTAAAATTGTTTGTCTCATTTTACAACCTCGGTGAAGAGTCCCATTCCCTAATTTTTAAAATTGGGATAGCGAATAAAGTGTCGCATGATTGTGATTTTTCAGATATGAAAAAAAGTTCACAATGATGTGACACCGCTACGTTGTAGGGCATTATGCCTGATATCGGCAAACTAAGCTATACATAAAGATGCTTTAAATGACTGTATTAAAACCCTATTTTGTTGGTCGGGATTGTGTTTTTTTTATCTGAATTTTATTTTAATTTCAATGTAATGCACAAAAAAGGGATGAGAAATTCATCCCTCAATAAAAGTGAAAGTTATTGGTTTATTACCTTGGTTTTTGCTAACTTGTCATGCAAAGTTTGACGCTTTTTGCCGAAAATAAAAACGGAATCAATGATTGCGCTTAAAGGCATCGATAAAAAGTTCAGAAAAATAAATAAAACACTACGTAAAGTGAAGCCACGCATGAGGTTTACAGGTTGGCTGGTTTCGGCATCTACGATTTTAATTTTGGTGATTTTTTTACCAATGCTTTGACCTGATTTAGCAATCAAATATGCTTGAATGAAAAGCATAATGAAGAGATACGCAAACATTGCAATCCAAGCTTGGTTGGGAAACATTTCAACCATTTGTGTTTGTAGTGCTTGTAAAACATTGGGGTCAGCATTTGGGGTCATCACAGCTTGCATAAACTGTTCATTCAGATTTGCAAATTGTGTCTTTTCACTTGGACTAAAAAATGCCGTTAAGATAAAAGTTGCTGGTATCCAAAGCAGTAAATCGACGATTTTCGCCAAAACACGTTTAGGAATACTAGCTAGGCTAGTTTGCTCTTGTACCGCTTGAGGCTGTGCATAGGTATTTGATGGCGTAGTTGCAGTTTGATTTGATTCGAATGCTGTTGGTGCAGTATATCCTGCAGGCATATAAACCAACTGACCTTGAGTGAGTTCACCCAAAGCTTTCCATTCGGTCATACCTTGGTGCCAAACCAAGTCCGTGAGTAACACTTGTTGGCTCGCGAGCATTTGGTTAAGTTGTTCTAAGGTGTAGGGACCAGCTTGTTGGTTATTTCGTGCCAAGTAAATCTGCATAAAACTAAAATCTCAAAAAACGTCTGTAAAAGTATAAATAAAAAAAAAGACCCACATGTGGGTCTTTTTTTAACACAGTTTATTAAGCTTGTTGAGCTTTTTCTTCAGAAAGGAAGAACCATGTGTCTAATACTGAGTCTGGGTTAAGCGAAACAGACTCAATGCCTTGTTCCATTAACCATTTAGCTAGGTCAGGGTGATCTGAAGGACCTTGACCACAAATACCTACGTATTTGCCAGCTTTACGACAAGCATGGATTGCCATTGATAGAAGTGCTTTAACGGCTGGATCACGTTCATCAAATAGGTGAGAAACGATACCAGAGTCACGGTCTAGACCGAGTGTTAACTGAGTTAAGTCGTTAGAACCGATAGAGAAACCGTCGAAATGTTCAAGGAACTGTTCAGCCAACAATGCGTTAGTTGGAAGTTCACACATCATGATCACTTTAAGACCATTTTCACCACGTTTAAGACCGTTAAGCGCTAACAATTCAATAACACGTTTCGCTTCAGCAACAGTACGTACGAAAGGAATCATGATTTGAATGTTAGTTAAGCCCATTTCGTCACGTGCTTTTTTCAGTGCGCGGCATTCAAGTTCGAAGCAATCACGGAAGTTATCAGATACATAGCGGCTTGCACCACGGAAGCCAAGCATTGGGTTTTCTTCTTCAGGTTCGTATAACTTACCACCGATTAAGTTTGCATATTCGTTTGACTTAAAGTCAGACATACGAACAATCACTGGTTTGTCAGCAAACGCTGCAGCAAGTGTAGAAATACCTTCAACTAGTTTTTCAACATAGAATTCGATAGGAGATGCATAACCCGCAGTACGTGACATTACAGCAGCACGAGTTTCACGTGGTAGGCTGTCAATATTAAGCAATGCTTTAGGATGTACGCCGATCATACGGTTGATGATGAACTCAAGACGAGCAAGACCAACACCTTCGTTAGGAATTTGAGCAAAGTCAAATGCGCGGTCAGGGTTACCTACGTTCATCATAATTTTGAACGGAAGTTTAGGCATAGATTCGATAGAATTGCGTTGGATTTCAAAGTCCAAAGCACCTTCGTAAATAAAGCCTGTGTCACCTTCAGCACAAGAAACAGTCACTTCTTGACCGTCAGTCAATACTTCAGTCGCATTACCACAACCTACAATTGCAGGAACACCAAGCTCACGTGCAATAATCGCAGCGTGACAAGTACGGCCACCACGGTTAGTGACAATTGCAGCTGCACGTTTCATTACTGGTTCCCAATCTGGGTCAGTCATGTCAGATACAAGTACATCGCCGTCTTGAACTTTGTCCATTTCTTTGATTGAAGTCACAATACGAACGCGACCAGAACCAATACGTTGACCGATTGAACGGCCTTCACAAACTACATTACCTTTTTGCTTAAGTAGGTAACGTTCCATGGTGCCGACATTTTCACGGCTTTTCACAGTTTCAGGACGTGCTTGAACGATGTAGATTTGACCGTCATCACCATCTTTTGCCCATTCGATGTCCATTGCTGAACCGTAATGGTTTTCAATGATCAATGCTTGTTTAGCAAGTTCTTGAAGCTCATGGTCGTTTAATGCGAATTGTTGACGATCTGCTTTTTCAACGTCTACAACAACCACTGACTTACCTGCAGCACCTTCTTCACCATAAATCATTTTTTGGTGTTTAGAGCCAAGGTTACGACGTAATACAGCGTGTTTGCCTGCATTTAGAAGTGGTTTAGATACATAGAATTCGTCAGGGTTAACTGCACCTTGTACAACCATTTCACCCAAGCCATAAGATGCTGTGATGAAAACTGCGTCACGGAAACCAGATTCTGTATCAAGTGTAAACATTACACCAGCAGCACCTGTTTCAGAGCGAACCATGCGTTGAACACCAGCAGATAACGCAACGACGTCATGTGCGAAGTTTTGGTGTACACGGTAAGAAATTGCGCGGTCGTTATAAAGTGAAGCAAATACTTCTTTAATCGCAACAAGGATGTTATCGATACCACGGATGTTCAAGAAAGTTTCTTGTTGGCCTGCAAATGAAGCGTCTGGTAAGTCTTCTGCAGTTGCAGATGAACGAACGGCAACCGCGATATCAGGGTTGCCGTTTGAAAGAGCTGTGAAAGCCTCACGAATTTCTGTTTCAAGTTCAGCTGTAAGCGGAGTGTCTACAATCCATTGACGGATTTTTGCACCAGTTTCAGCAAGTGCATTTACATCGTCAACATTGAGTGCAGCAAGTTCAGCGTTAATTTTAGCGTTTAGGCCACTTTGCTCGAGGAATTCACGATATGCTTGAGCTGTAGTAGCAAAACCACCAGGAACAGATACACCAGCATTTGCGAGATGGCTGATCATTTCACCTAATGATGAGTTTTTACCGCCCACGAGTTCTACGTCGTGTTTCCCTAATTTTTCTAGACCAATTACGCGCGCTTCCAAAGTTGTTACTCCACTTTTGCAGTATTAATCACTATCTTGGCATGAAATTATAACAAATTACTTAGCATTCTAAATTTACTAAGTGACAGTCATGTAAGATGGTTTACTATAATGATTATATAGCACTAAGACAAATTTTGGAGGAGAATTTTAATGTCAGAAGGTAAACAGATTCAGCGTAGTGTTTTCTTTGTTTCGGATGGGACAGCGATTACCGCAGAAACGCTTGGTCATTCACTGTTAGCCCAGTTCCCTCATGTAGATTTTGACATTCATATTATTCCTTATATTACCTCTGAAGAAGCAGCTACAAATGTGGTTGCAGAGATCAATCTTAGAGCGCAGCAAGACGGTCAAAAGCCTTTGGTGTTTGACACCCTTGTTGACCCGTATGTACGTGACATTATTAATACGGCAGATGCAGTAAATCTTGATGTTTTTGAAGGGCTTATTAGTAAATTATCTGACGAGTTAGGCACAGCTCCTACAACTTTAGTCGGTCAAACCCATGCAGTAACAGATTCTGAGTCTTATAAAGCACGTATTGATGCGGTGCATTTTGCTTTAGATAACGATGATGGGGCACGTACTCGTCATTATGACAAAGCCGACTTAATTTTAATTGGCGTGTCACGTTCGGGTAAAACACCGACTTCCATCTATCTCTCTTTGCAATTTGGTATTCGTGTAGCGAACTATCCGTTGACAGAAGAAGACTTGGATGACAACCGTTTACCTGCAGTTTTACGTGAGCATAAACATAAGTTATTTGGCTTGATGATTGATGCAGAGCGCCTTGTAGCAATTCGTTCAGAGCGTAAGGCCAATAGCCGTTATGCAAGTTTTAGTCAGTGCCAAATGGAACTACGTGCGATTGAAGGTATTTATATTTCTGAAGGAATTAAATACTTAAACGTGTCTGAAATGTCGATTGAAGAAATTTCTACACGTGTTTTACAAATGACCGGACTGAAGCGTCGCATTGGTTAAGTGTAAATTGAGCCACTTTGGTGGCTCTTCTGATGATAATAAATTACTGTATAAATTATATAAAAATAGTATTAATTTCTGGTTTGTCATACTTTTAATGAATGATAAATATTTAAGATATTGATGAAAATTTTCCTCAATATTTAGACTTAAATTTTAAGCAATTTTTGCATTCATTTGTGTACCAGTTCGATGAATTTCTTTGCCTGGAAATTTATAAAATATGGCCAAATTGACAGCACAAATCTTTTATAAAAATCCGTGTTTTGCTGTATTTTTATCTATGAATTAAGCCTGAATAATCCACTTGATATGAGTTGTATAAATACAAGATTTAGCTAATATGGTTTAATATTTAATCAATTTTTCAAAAATACTGATTTAAATGCTAAAAAAATAGGCAGAAAATAGAATAAAAAATAATCAAACAGTCGCTTTTGGGTGTTAAATATCAAGAAATGTCATCATTTATTTAATTGATGTGGGTGAAAAGTACTCTAATTGAGACAATTCAGGCTTTAAAAACTGATATGAAGTGATATTAAAATTGGATTTTAAGCAGTTATTTTCCTATTGAATATAGATTAGAACATAAGTAAATGTTGGCTAAACATGAGCATCGGTATAAATTTGCAAACATATATTTTGGTACTAAAAGAGTTGTGTAAGACAAAATTAAGCGACTGAAAAATTATTGGTTTGAAATAAAGTTTTCATGAAGAATTGATCATAACTATTCAAAAATCGCACCTCTATAAACTCGCTGTAGCTGCTGGTGCAGGTCGGATGCATGATTTAAGTCTGAGCGTTTAAAAAGCATGTAGCACGATTAAAGCTATTTTCATTTATAGATTTTTAAGAATCCTTAGCCTTACCGAATAGAAGTATTCAATAACGTAGGGGATCTAGCAAAAGCCACCAGAGATGGCTATTGGTGTTGTGAGTTTTGATCAATCGGATAAATTCTAGTAATTGTCATGTGAAAATAATTGCAATGTAATTACTTTTCTTTAGGCTGGTTAGATTCGCTGCGCACAATGACATCACACTCAAACGTATGCTCATCTAAAGCCGTGATTGAATTACTCTGAATTTTTGCAATAGGCCAAGTGTTTAAGATGCAGTTGGGCTGCTGTAATGCTGCATAATAATGATCCGATTTTAGGAAGGTTTTGTTCTGAATTGCGGTATTTGGACTGAGTAAATGTCTTAACCAATGGTTCGGCACTTGATCTTCTAAAAAGCGAATCGCCAAAATACTCTTAATACGATTGCTAAATAAACGTCGATTTTTTGCAATCAGTGGATGTTGAATTAATTTATTCAATAGACGTTCAGTACGCGGTAAAACAAATTGCGGTTTGATTTGATAGACCATGATGTTATCTGCAACCTGACATAGATGATGTAGTTCAGAGACCACATGCTGATCTATCCCAATAATTGCGATTTTTTGATTCTTAAAATCATAATCTTTGATCTGTTCTGAACTGATGATCGTTCCACGAAAGTGTTCAAAATCCTCTAGATGATTATTAAAAATATGGTGGGTTGCATCCTGCTTGTTGGCCATATTTATTCCTTGTCTTTTGTTTTTTTAGTTGAGTCTTAGATAGGAATATATTCTGTGATGGGCCAGTCGGGGTAAAGCGTTTTTTCAGTCTGATGAGTCATACAATTTGTCTAGAATTGATTTGCTTGGCCCTTGTCATTTATACATTTCTAGGAGTGAACTGATTTTTTTATGCGTTGAAGTTCATCTTTCGCTCAAGCAGGTCGAAATAATGAGCGACCTGCATGAACAGCTTTTGAGATCTATAATTTTGTGAGTTTTAAAGTGGTTCATCATCTGATGAGTTATAGTCAAGCTGACTCGTGGTTGAATGTTTAAGTTCGGGTTGGTCGGTATGGGTACGTAAATAGTCCATATCACGAATATTTTTTTGTACAGCAACTGCACCAAACAGACTCATTAGGAAAGCCATCATGTAAAAACCTTTTTCACTTAATGCCAGTTCAGCATTCCATAGACCAATGGCAAGAAGTACGAGGCAAATAATGACGGATGCCCAGCACAGTCCAAAGTAGATTGCAGTGACATGCATTCCTTCTAAACGGTCACGAATGATTTTTTGTAGTGAAACCGATGAAAATAATCCATAAAGCAATAAAATGAGATAAAAGCCTTTTTCATTCAACATCATATTTGCATTGAATAAACCTATGCAAAACACCACAGCGCCTAAGATCAGTGCACACCAACTTGCTGCGATAAATGCGGGTGTGGGTTTATTAATATATTGGCTCATCTGCTTATTTTTCTCTTTGTTTTGCTTATGTTTAATATTTATACAGGAATGAAAATGAGTAAAGCAATTATTTCGTTGAGGCAATGATGGTTTTTAAGTACAGGTTTGGTCGTTGTTAGCCGAAACCATATTATCTGTTGACTGCTATCCGTCTAAAGAGCCACAAAAAATGTAGTCACAATTCTACCTTTAGACGGATTAAACGCTTGGATTAGATTATTAAGCTTAGAGTCTTAAGCGAGATCATTTTTGATTTGCATTAAACGTTCGAAGTTTTCAATGCGCTTATCGGTATCGTAAATGTCACAGGTGAAAATAAATTCATCAACGTCATATTTGGTGAGTAGGTTTTCTAAACCTGCTCGAACGGTTGCATTTGAACCGACTTGTCCCATAGCGTAGAAATTATCTACGGACATCTTTTCTGCAGCAGACCATAGGCCTTGCATACTGTCGACCGGAGCTTTAAGTTTTAAACTTTGACCACGCATTAAACCTAAAACTCGCTGATAAGCACTTGTTGCCAGATATTCTGCTTCTTCATCTGTTTCAGCAACAACCGTTGGTACGCCCATAGAGACATAAGGTTGATCTAAATATTCGGATGCTTGGAAATTTTCACGATAGAGCTGAATTGCTTGTCCAAGCATGCGTGGCGCGAAATGTGAAGCAAATGAATAGGGTAGACCTAAACGTGCAGCGAGTTGTGCACTGAACAGGCTTGAACCTAAAAGCCATACAGGAACATGTGTATTTTGTCCCGGTGTAGCAATGATGCGCTGCTGTGGCTCAGGTGCTTTGAAGTATTGCAATATCTCAAGGACATCTTGTGGAAATTGGTCTTCGGTTTCCTGACGGCCACGGCGAAGTGCGCGCATGGTGGTTTGGTCGGTACCCGGCGCTCGACCTAAGCCGAGTTCAATGCGGCCGGGATATAACGTTTCAAGTGTGCCAAATTGTTCAGCGACAACCAACGGCGCATGGTTGGGCAACATAATCCCGCCTGAACCGAGCTTGATGGATTGTGTATTTGCTAAGAGATAACCGAGTAAAACCGCAGTTGCAGAACTTGCGATGCCATCCATATTGTGGTGTTCGGCTAACCAGAGACGCTCATAGCCAAGTTGTTCTGCTTTCTGTGTTAACTGGAGTGCATGTTTGAGTGAAAATTCGATGGTTTTATCATCTCGAACAGGTGCGAGTTCAAGTATTGAAAATTTTGTATCGGCTAGAGTACGCATGTTTTCTCTCAGAGATCTTTATATCGAAATAATACGATATAAAACGCCTAATGTATATCGAATAAATTCGATATATTGGTTGGGCTGTGTAAAAAGTCAACTTTTGGTATATCTAAACTTTTTTTTATAAACAAAAAAAGCACCCGAAGGTGCTGATTTTTTTCATTGAAATATCTCGATTAACGTTTACCGTTTTTGTACCAACCTAAGTGACGACCATTGTCTCCACGGTAGCCTCGGTCGTTGTAGCTGTAATTATTGGTACGATAGCCACGGTTGTTATAACGACGGTCATAGCGATCATCATAACGACCATTGTAGCGGTCATCATAGCGACGGTCTTCAGACACTTTTTTACCTAGTGCAGAACCACCGGCTGAACCAAGTGCAGCACCGATATAACCACCGTTTGTGCCGCCCATGTTTTTACCTACGGTATAACCACCTGCGCCACCAAGTGCGCCACCAATGATGGCACCATTACGGTCACGTTTGTTCGCCGATGCTGCTGCACCTGCACCGCCACCAATTGCTGAACCAATCATTGCGCCAGTTTGACCGCCAACTTGGTTACCGATTGCTGCACCAACAACACCACCTAAAGCAGATGTTAATGCAGTATTGGTACTATTACCTGCATGTGTTGCAGTCATAGTAAGCGCTGAAGCGGCAATTGCTGCACTGAATAAAATTTTATTAATTTTCATTTTTAAACTCCTTACGAAGCATGATGTTTATCTGTTGATATCAATATATGAAAACACATAGCGAATATTTGGAGCGTGATGTGAAATAAAATACGTGTTCCGTTGCTGCAATGTAAATTTTGCACTTTATTTCTACATGATTGATCACATGGATAGAGTGGATCAACTCTACATATTTGAGGTGCAATAAATAAAATTGTATTTATCATTTGAAAAAAGGCGATACATAAAAAAAGCACCCGAAGGTGCTCTTTTCACGATCCAATACGGACTCACTAATTTTGAATTAGTGACGACGACGGTAACGTTTTTTGTATTTACGTTCTTGGTGTTTGTCGTAAGCTTTATCTTTAGAGATTTTATTACCTAGAGCAGCACCACCAGCAGCACCTAGTGCAGAGCCGATGTAACCACCGTTTCTACCGCCCATGCTTTTACCAACGGTATAACCTGTACCACCACCTAAAGCACCGCCGATAGCAGATTCTGTACGGTTACGTTTATTACTTGCTACCGCAGCACCACCAGCACCACCAAGAGCAGCACCAATTGTAGCGCCGGTATTACCGCCCATGTTTTTACCAATTGCAGTACCTGCAACACTACCTAATGCACTAGCTGCAGCAACGCGTGTTGTACTATCTGCATTTGCAGACACAGTGAACATAGAAGCAGTTGCTAGAGTGGCTGTCATTAAAAGAGTATTCAGTTTCATAGTTCACTCCATGTCCTTCATAAACGCGAGGACTTTTTCATAATCATTTCGATGGCAGTAAATGTAACAAAACTATTCGCTATAAATATGGAGAGCTTTCACTTTATTTAGTGATTTGAGTGTCTAGTTTGTATAAGTTTTATTAATATTGTGAAAAAAATGGTCGAATGCTGAAAATCTGTACGACTTTGTGGAGAAAGGTAGGAGTGATGAATTTCACACTTTAATATTTCGGGTCATCGATAGGCCAAAAAACAATAAATATGTCATTTCAGACCCATTATCGGTACACTAGCGCCATTATTTTGAATTTTGGCATATCCGTGAAAGTTTAGCGGTAGAGCCTGTGTATTGAGATTTTTTGAAAAATGAAAGAATCGTTACGTTTACGATTAGATCAGCTCTCTGACCGTCACGAAGAATTAAATGCATTACTCGCAGATGTAGAAGTCATTTCAGACAATAAACGTTTCCGTCAGTTGTCTCGTGAGCATAGTGATTTATCTGAAATCACTGAAGTTTGGAAAAAATACCGTCAAGCAGAAGAAGATATTGAAACTGCTGAAGTGATGATGACGGATCCAGATTTCAAAGAAATGGCCGTTGAAGAAATTAAAGAAAATAAAGCTTTGATCGGTCAGCTTGAAGCAGACTTAAACATTCTGATGATTCCAAAAGATCCGAATGATGCGAACTCTGCCTATTTAGAAATCCGTGCTGGAACGGGTGGTGACGAAGCTGCAATTTTCTCGGGTGACTTGTATCGCATGTACAGTAAATATGCTGAATCACAAGGTTGGCGTATTGAAGTGCTGTCTGAAAATGACGGCGAACACGGCGGTTATAAAGAAGTGATTTGCCTCATCAATGGTGAAGGCGTATATGGCCGCTTAAAATTTGAAAGTGGCGCGCATCGTGTACAGCGTGTTCCTGCAACTGAGTCACAAGGTCGTGTTCATACTTCGGCATGTACTGTTGCGATTTTACCGGAAATTGATGTAGACACAAGTGTTGAAATTAATCCTTCAGAATTACGTATCGATACCTATCGTGCATCTGGTGCGGGTGGTCAGCACATTAACAAAACTGACTCTGCTGTACGTATTACCCATATTCCAACGGGTACAGTTGTAGAATGTCAGGACGAACGTTCACAGCATAAAAACAAAGCCAAAGCGATGGCGCTATTGGTTTCTCGTTTAGAAAATGCTAAACGCGCAGCGGCAGATGCAGCGACGTCTGAAATGCGTCGTGACTTGGTAGGTTCTGGTGACCGTTCTGAGCGTATTCGTACCTATAACTATCCACAAGGTCGTATGACTGATCATCGTATTAACCTAACACTGTATAAGTTAGATGCAGTGATGGAAGGTGATTTGACTGAATTGCTAGATAGTTTGCATCGTGAATATCAAGCCGATCAGTTGGCATTATTAGCACAGCAGAATGGTGGCTGATGAATATTGCACAGGCTTTGGCCTATCGTGGTGAACCTGAAAGTTATGAACGTCAGGAAAATGCGTGGTTGTTAGAGCACATCACCAAGATTGATTCTTTTGATTTAATCCTGAAAAAGGATCAAGAATTAACAGCTGAGCAAGAACAACTCTATGTTGAAAGTCTTGCTCGTATTGCTGCGGGTGAGCCTTTGGCTTATGTCACAGGTTCTCAGCCATTTTGGACGCTAGACTTAAAAGTGACTAAAGATACTTTGGTTCCACGTCCTGATACGGAAGTACTCGTTGAAACTGTACTGCGTTTAGAACTTCCTGAAGATGCTCGTGTGGTGGATTTAGGAACAGGAACTGGCGCTGTAGCTTTGTCATTAGCCAGTGAACGTCCAGATTGGTCAATTGTGGCTTCAGATATTTACGAACCTACCTTGGAAGTTGCTGAGTTTAATGCCAAAAAGCATGATCTTGAACATGTGCAGTTTGTCTTAGGTTCTTGGTTGAAACCCTTTGGTCGTGCTTTCTTTGATGTAATTGTGTCAAATCCGCCGTATATCGATGCTGATGATGTACACATGAAAGATTTGGCGACAGAGCCTGAACGTGCTTTTGTTGCGGACAATCATGGACTTGCAGATCTTGAACAAATCATTCTTCAAGCTAAAAAACATTTGACTGTGAATGGTTGGGTGGTGCTTGAACATGGCTATGACCAAGGTGAAGCAGTCAGACATTTGTTCTTACGAGTTGGATATCGAAATGTTCGGACTGTAAAAGATTATGGTGGCAATGACCGTGTCAGCTTAGGTCAGTGGCAACATTGATTTGGTATTAGAGATAGTCAAAAATAAAGCGCATTGAATGCGCTTTATTTTTTTGTTTTTGATATTCGATCAATACTTACATTGGGTAGTCTTGTAAGCTATCGAAAACTTCAACTTGTTCTAAAGCTGCTGTTTCTACTGCAAGACAGTAAGCAATAATTTTTGCAGTTGCATTGACTAAATTTTCATCTTTTAGATTTGCACCTGCTTGAATTGCTTCAATGTCATTTGCTTGGATATCCAGTGCATGAGCAACTTCAACTGCATTTTCAGTGCTAAAAAATTGTGAGATCAAATTTTGCAAATCAATATCTGCGACAGTTTTAAGCTGTTCATGAAACAGTTCATCAATTGCGTCAATCTGAGTGAAAAGAGAATCTGAAAAGTTTTGAACAAGTTGTTGTTCAAGAACATCAATCATCTTAAGCATAGGAAAGCCTTTCAAGGAGATGCAGGAGAATTGGAAAATAAATAAGCAAAGTGCTTTAAATTGAGTGAAAAATAACCTAATTAGGCTAAAGTAGCAATCCTTCAAGGATGAATGGTCAGTCTATTTATTGAATATTTTTAAGTTATTGATTTTCTATTAATTAGATGAATATTCAATTTATAAATAGCGAATATCAAATTTTAGGCCTTGAATTCAGGCGCATTATTTTGTCGATACGCACCGGGACTGACGCCTGTCCATTTTTTAAATGCCCGATGAAAAGCACTCGGATCATGAAAATTTAGTTCTTCACTGATATCTTGCAAACTTTTATCGGTATGGGTTAAAAAATCGATGGCAGTATCACGTCGGATATCATTTTTGAGTTGTTGATAACTCACACCTTCACTTTTAAGACGGCGATGCATTGTGGCTTCCGACATATTCATTTTGACTGCCAACTCATAAAACTCTAACCATTCGGCAGGAGAAACGTCTAACAGTTGTTTACGAATTTGGCTGCTGAGTGCATACGGGTTTTTAAAGCGTACCAAGAGGTTTTCAGGTGTTTGTTGTAGGAATTGATACCACGAACGTGTATCTTGTTTGATTGGCAGGGTTAGGTAACTGGCATCTAGCTGAATATAGTTTTGACTGGCTTGGTAATGAATATTTTCACAGAAGCGAACTTTATAGTCGTGATCATCAAGCGGTGCATCACATTTAAATTGGATTTGGTTTAATAAAATCCGTTGTCCACTTAGCCAGCACAGTAGCGTGTGGATGAGCATCAAATATGTTGCATAGCTGAACATGCGTTTAGGCGCTTGTTGGTCATAGATCACGATATAAGCAAAGTGATCTTCAATGGTTAAATCACTATGCAAGTCATCTAAAACCAGATTTAAAAATTGTAGGATTTGCTTAAGTGCATCCCCCAAGGTGCTGTTATGCATGACCATTTTCGAAAGTAGTTTAAAACTACCACGTCGCATGGCATGCCGATCCATGCCAAAAAATTCATCATCCATCACATCTGCAAGATGAGTCCATAAAGCCGCATATTGTGAAACGGAAACTCTGGTTTTACTCGATAGCAGTAACTCTGAGGGTATACCAGACTTTTGTAAAATAGCAGAAATATCAAAGTGCTTTTTTTGCGCATCGTGTAATGCTTCATGCACCAAGTCGATAGAAATCGTCCCTTTACTGTATTCGAGTCCATGCTTCGGCATATGTGCGGATAGGTCCTTGTTCAGAATTGTCCAAATACATCAGAAAAGATGCAACATTTGGAAATTGTACTGAATAAATTCTCTGTTTACTCTGCATCTTAAGTCGAATTTAAAACAAGACATCGTAAATAGGGAAATGCTATGGACATAAAAGGAAAAGTTTTCGTCGTGACAGGTGGTGCATCGGGTCTAGGCGCTGCGACAGCAACACATCTGATTGGCTTGGGCGCCAAAGTGATTATTGTGGATATGAATCTTGAGCATGGCGAAGCGATGCAACGTCAACTGGGTGATCATGCCAAATTTGTTCAATTGGATGTCACTGATGAACAAGCGGTCGGCGCTTTCTTTGCACAAGTTGAAGCGGAATTTGGTCAACTTAATGGCTTAGTGAACTGCGCAGGTATCGCACCCTCTGCAAAAGTTTTAGGTCGTGACGGATTACATGATTTGGCGATGTTCCAAAAAGTATTAAATATAAATGTTTCAGGTACATTCAATATGCTGCGCTATGCGGCACAACTGATTGCTAAATATGAATTAAAAGCAGGTGAAGAAGAGCGTGGCGTGATAGTGAATACTGCGTCGGTTGCGGCTTTCGATGGTCAAATTGGTCAGTCGGCTTATGCAGCATCAAAAGGGGCAGTGGTTGCAATGACATTACCTCTTGCACGTGAGCTTGCACGTGAATCAATCCGTGTGATGACCATTGCTCCGGGCATTATGGAAACGCCGATGCTCAAAGGCTTAGCACAAAATGTACAAGATGCTTTGGGGCAAATGGTGCCTTTCCCTCCACGTTTAGCAAAACCACAAGAGTTTGCAAAATTAGTGACGCATATTTTTGAAAATGCTTATCTCAATGGTGAAGTGATACGTCTTGATGGCGCGATCCGTATGCAGCCTAAATAGTTATTTATTAAAACTGCTTATTCAGGCTTCTACGACGGAGTCTGATCGAGAATAACTTCGTTGACAGTAGCTCATCTCGTTACTTTTGTTTCGGCAAAAGTAACCAAAACCATAGTCATTTGTAAAACTCGTCATCAAGTATTTATTGATTTATAGGTCGCAGAAACATTAGAGATTAATGGCGTCCTGCCTCAGACAGTTGCAAATGGCGTCGTCGTGTATCCAACTTTGCTTTATACAGCCAAAGAATTTTTAATTCCGCAGTTATCCAAAAATTAAAGCTATACGCGCTATAAAAGATTTAGAAAAGGAAGTCCCATGATTTTAAATGATGAACAAAAAATGGTTCAGGACATGATGCGAAGCTATTCGCAAGAAAAATTGAAACCAACGGCAGCAGAGCGTGACAAAACGGCAGCATTTCCTGCACAAGAGCTAAAGGAACTTGGTGAGCTAGGTGCTTTAGGCATGACGGTTTCGGATGAATGGGGTGGTGCAGGTTTAGACTATGTGTCTTTGGTTGTTGCCTTAGAAGAAATTGCTGCTGGCGATGGTGCGATTTCCACAATTGTTAGCGTACAAAACTCACTGCCATGTGGCATCACGCAGCGTTATGGTACAGAAGCACAAAAAGAAAAATACTTAAAAAAATTAGCCACAGGCGAATGGTTGGGATGTTTTTGCTTAACAGAACCACAAGTGGGTTCAGATGCGAGTGCGTTGGAATGTAAAGCGGAGCGTGATGGTGACGAGTGGGTGTTAAATGGCACCAAGCAATTTATTACCACAGGAAAACATGCCCAAGTAGCCTTGGTTTTTGCGGTAACGGATAAGTCTGCAGGTAAAAAAGGGATTTCGTGCTTTTTAGTACCAACGGATGCGCCGGGTTATATCGTAACGCGTTTAGAAGACAAAATGGGTCAGCATTGTTCCGATACAGCAACTATTGTTTTAGATGACTGTCGTATTCCTGCGGATAGTCTTTTAGGCCAAGAGGGTGAAGGCTATAAAATTGCCTTATCGAACTTAGAGTCAGGTCGAATTGGTATTGCAGCGCAGTCTGTGGGTATGGCCCGTGCGGCATTAGATGCAGCCGTTGAATATGCTAATGAACGAAAGGCATTTGGGGTGGAGATTGTTCAGCATCAAGCCGTGGCATTTCGCCTCGCGGATATGGCCACCCAAATTGAGGCAGCACGTCAATTAATCTTCCATGCAGCGACGTTAAAAGATGCAGGTTTTCCATGCTTAAAAGAAGCCTCGATGGCGAAACTTTTTGCATCGACGATGGCTGAACGGGTGTGTTCAGATGCCATTCAAATCCATGGAGGCTACGGTTATGTATCTGATTTCCCAGTAGAACGAATTTATCGTGATGTGCGTGTCAGTCAAATCTATGAAGGTGCATCGGACATTCAACGTCTGGTGATAGCACGTGAAGTAACCAAAGGATAGGTGATTAAAAAATAGACTTTGGTCGATGTTCAAACCCTGCAATGGCGTTGATGGTTATGGAAATTGCAGGGGACATCCAAACATGGTTATCTAGGTATACACAGTCTAAGAATAGATTGTTTAACAAAGTATAAGTTTCAAAACTAAAAAACCGACATTGCAATCGGTGTATGGAATAGCAGTAAAGGCGGATGTGGCAAAGGAATCGTCACTAGTACGCAGCGGTACAACAACAAGATGAATAAACCTCAAAGTCTTGCACTTTGAATCATAGAGAACAGGATAGGAATTGTCGTCATGAAGACACTAGAACAAGCATATCGTGATTTTAATTTTGAAAAGATGGTTACAGAACAATTGGTCGGTACGCCAAGTTCAATCAATGCTTATGATGAATGTTGTGGGCGCTATGTTGGGCAAAATCGAACTGCGCTGATCTGGGAAGGTAAAAATGGTGAATCTGAGCAATGGACTTTTGAGCAATTAGATTTAGCTTCTGCACAATTGGCAAATTATTATCAGCGCATTGGATTGAAAGCAGGTGATTGCATTGCAGGTCTTTTACCTCGCACAGCAGAGTTGTTGATCACCGTATTGGCAACATGGCGTATAGGGGCAATTTATCAACCGTTGTTTACTGCATTTGAGTCCAAAGCGATTGAACATCGAGTGCAAACTGTGGGAACAAAGCTGATTGTAACCAACACTGAGCAACGATCAAAACTCAATCATATTGATTTACCACATATTTTAACCGTACATGCCGATCAAGCAATTCAGACAGATCCTGACTTTTGGTCAGAGCTGCAACTGCATGACACCACATTTAACTCAGTACCGCGTTCATTTGATGATGAATTTTTAATGATGTTTACCTCAGGAACGACCGGTTTAGCCAAGTCTGTACCTGTGCCGCACAAAGCGTTGTTGGCATTTAAAGGGTATATGACACATGCGGTTGATTTGCGTGATGAAGATTCATTTTGGAATTTGGCAGATCCGGGCTGGGCTTATGGTTTGTACTATGGAATTGCAGGGCCTTTAAGTTTAGGGCACAGCATTATTATGGATGAACGGGCTTTTAGTGTTGATCATGCACTTCAAGTCATCAAAAAATATAAAGTCAGCAATTTGACCGGTTCACCAACGGCTTTTCGTATGTTCTTTGGGTTTAAAGAAAAATTTGATGAATCCATAAAATCACATTTACGGGTTGTGAGTAGCGCAGGAGAGCCACTAACTCCCGAAGTGATTCAATGGTTTAATCACGATTTAAACGTCAATATTTATGACCAATATGGACAAACGGAACTCGGTATGGTGATTGCAAATCATCATGCTTTAGAACACTACAAAAAAGTGGGTTCAGCCGGTTTTGCGATACCGGGACATCGTTTCGCGGTGCTCAATAAAGACCATCAAGAAATTGAACGTGGTGGCATTGGAACATTGGCATTAGACTGGTCACAATCACCACTCATGTGGTTCACGGGCTATGGTGGCAATAACCGTAAAGCCTTTGTTGGGAACTATTATTTAACCGGTGATACAGTTCGTTTAAATGAAGAAGGTGGCATTGATTTTGTTGGTCGTGCTGACGATGTCATTACAACGTCAGGCTATCGTGTAGGGCCTTTCGATGTGGAAAGTACGTTATTGGAATGTGAAGAGGTTTTAGAGTCGGCAGTTGTCGGTAAGCCTGATCCTGAGCGTACAGAATTGGTCAAAGCTTTTGTGGTGTTAAAGCCACAATATGAAGCTAGTTCTGAACTCATGGATAAGCTACAAGCCTATGTAAGATCACGTTTATCCAAGCATGCTTATCCAAAAGAAATTGAATTTGTGGATGGGTTGCCTAAAACATCGAGTGGAAAAATCCAACGTAATTTGTTGAAGCAACAAGAAGTGGCCAAAGCGTAATTAATTCAAAAGGTCAGTTGAGTCAATTTATATACGCAAGAAAGGCTGCTTGATGCAGCCTTTTTTAAATTGATGTTTGAGCTGGTGAAACCATTCATTCGAGATCATATATGCACTTGACTAACTGTGGGACAATCCAAATTAACCTAAAATTAAAGCATTAATTCAAATCAATAAAATCATTTATTTTAAGTTCAGGGTATTATGTTCAGTATCAAGTTCTTGAGTTTTACCCGTTAAATTGCCCTTCAAAACTTTGAATAAATGGGTGACTTTATTGTCTTTGACATTCCAGAATTCTGCACTAATAGCATTAGCTATCAAAACGCGAACAGTAGGATCAGTCTTGCCATCGAACCAGTTTTCAGCCCAAGGATTCCATAATTTATCGATTAGGGCCGCATCTGTACTGATTTCTCCATGAGCACTAATTGATACATAAATATCGTCTGAAGATTTAGCGAATGCTAATCCAAGATGATTACGACCTGCATTGACTGCCTCTACAAGGTCATTATTTTCTTTCATAAGAAAATAGATATTTTCATGCTCATTCATCTTATCAGAATTAAGCATGGTCATGGGTTGAGAATGAATTTCTTGCTTGTCAGTGACATGGCTAATCATGGTGAAACGCACGTCTTTAATGAGTTCCCATAATTTTTGTCGCTGATCTTGTTCAACGTATTCTTGTGACATTTTATTCTCCACTTTTAAGTAATCACTTTGGGGTAAAGGGGTAAATATGAATGAGCAAAAAGTATTTGAATAATGTGTGTTAGCTCATAAGTTTATCTAACATATTGTGTCAGCAATTTAATTCTCACTGAATTCATACATATACCTACGGATTAAATCTCTTTGCATACATAAACGCTTAAAATGTCTTGGATTAAGTTTTATTTTCTGAGGCTAAGGTAGAAAAGAATCATTAAAATGAACCTAATATAAGCAGCTCTAGTGCAACTAAATATGTTTAAAAATATAACTATATTTTTTATTTATTATTTTTAAAACATGTATACGCTATACCTCTATGATGTTTCTACGTACTAAGGTGTCTGAGATACTGTATTTTAAATAGTGTAATTGAAGATACGCTAACTGAGAAAAATGCCATGTCTACAGAGCATTTATTTTAACTTTAAGCTGTATATTGTCTTGCTCAAATAGCAGGGTGTTTTTACACTGTTTCGGGTTTGTACTCGAACAACATTTGATGGATATCGGTGTTTTAATCTTTTGCGTGCGATATAAACTCGCCCATTTTTTATGCTTGACGAATTTTAATAAGGAAATACTTTGTCTACGTTTAAATCGAATGAATCAACATCTGAATTTGAATTAAGTGATGATGAAATGCATTTATACAGCCGTCAAATATTGCTTGATGGATGGGACATCGATGCACAAGAGAAGCTAAAACTTGCCAATGTACTCATCGTGGGGTGTGGTGGGATTGGGTGTACCACAGCCGAATTATTGGCACGTGCAGGCGTCGGACAAATCACTTTGATCGATGCAGATCGAATTGAAATCAGTAATTTGCAACGACAAATTGCTTATACCAAACACGATGTAGGTTTTTATAAAGCTGAAATTTTGGCTAAACGTTTACAAACGATTAACCCGTATATCCGTGTGCAAAGCTATACCTCAAAATTAGATGAAAGCAATGCAAAGGCATTGATTTCACAGCAAGATTTGGTTCTCGATGGTTGTGATAACTTCAGCACACGTTATTTGGTCAATGCGAGCTGTGTAGAAAATAATGTGGCGCTGATTAGTGCTTCAGCAATTGGCTTTCAAGGGCAATTATTTATGGTTGAAGCCGATGCTGCCTGTTATGAATGTCTATTTTCAAAAGAACACCATGCCAGTGAAAGTTTACGCTGTGCAGACTCGGGTGTACTTGCAACGACACCAAATGTTATGGCAAGTTTACAAGCACATCATGCCTTGCTCTATTTGGGTTTAGGGGAGACAGCACTGAAACAAAAGCTTTTGTTGTGGGACGGTCGGTCAATGAAGCAAAAAATTCTCGCTTTTGAAAAAGATCCCGATTGTCCAATCTGTCAGGCAAGATAAAGCAGCAAGTCCTTATTTTTTTGCTACACTCACGTTAATTATTTTTTTCTAAGACATTATGAAAAACAATATCTGGTTAGATGGAATTCGCTCGGTTGCCCGAATGGGTGAGACCGCAGTCGTTGCGGCAAAAGCCGGCTTTAAATATGCAACTGAAAAACCAAGTAACGCAAAACTCATGCGTGAAACTTTTGAATCACTGGGTTCAACCTATATTAAATTAGGTCAATTTATTGCCAGTACACCTTCTTTATTTCCACGTGAATATGTCGAAGAGTTTCAAGGTTGTTTAGATCAGACACCGTCATTGCCGTTTAGTTATGTGCAGCAGGTATTGGCTTCAGAATTTGCTGGTCGTAATTTAGATGAAATATTTGCTTCAATTGATGAAAAGCCTTTGGCTTCTGCATCGATTGCACAGGTGCATGCCGCTAAATTGGTCACTGGTGAAAATGTTGTTATTAAGGTGCAAAAGCCGGGTGTCGAGACGATTCTCTATACAGATTTAAATGTCTTACATTGGGCTACTAAACTGGTTGAAAAAGCTGTACCCAAAGTTAAATTTGCCTCACTTGCAGATATTGTTGAAGAAATTAAAGTTCGCATGGTACGTGAGGTGGACTTTATTGAAGAAGCTCAAAATCTTGACGACTTTGTGAATTATCTGAACGTAACTCAAAACAAAGCCGCAACAGCACCAAAGGTTTATCACCAATATTCAACACGTCGCGTCTTAACCATGGAGCGTTTATACGGCGTACCATTGACTGATTTTGATGTGGTCAAGAAAGTCGCTAAAGATCCATCGCAAGTTTTGGTGACAGCGATGAATACATGGTTTGGCAGCTTGATGTTATGTAACAGTTTCCATGCAGACTTACATGCAGGCAACCTGATGCTGTTAGAAGATGGTCGAGTAGGCTTCATCGATTTTGGTATCGTAGGCCAGTTGAAACCTGAAGTGTGGACAGCATGTATTGCGTTTATGGATGCCCTACAAAAAACTGACTACAACTTGATGGCTGAAAACATGCTGAAAATGGGCATGACGGCTGTCAAAATTGACACACAAGTCTTAGCTGCCGACTTAGAGCGCTTATTTAGCGGTGTGCTTTTGGCCGATCCGCAAGAGTTATTAACCTCAAATCCTGCCGATTTGAATGACATCATGATGGATATGGTACAAGTCGGAGAGCGTCATGGTATTCGCTTCCCACGTGACTTCGCTTTATTATTCAAACAAATGTTGTACTTCGATCGCTTTATGCGCATCCTTGCGCCATATACTGATATTTATGCAGACCAGCGTATTCAAATGGTGCAGACTATGGAACCTAATTTATTGTTGAAGCAATAATTTAGCCGCAAGATATAAATAAAATCCTCCTTCTTTAACAGGAGGATTTTATCGATGTTTAAGATTTTAATTTGAGTGTAAGAATGGACGCAATTATCATTGAAGGTTTGAAAGTTGAGACTGTCATCGGCTGTTTCAATTGGGAGCGTCAGATTATTCAGCCTTTGATGCTCGACCTCAATATTCAAACTAGTTTAGCGCAGGCGGCTCAGTCAGATGAGCTTGAAGATACCTTGAATTATGCTGAAATTTGCGAAATATCAGCCAAAGTCATTCAAACTGCTCAACCTAAATTGATCGAACATGCAGCAAAACTGGTGATTGATGCACTTTTCGCTACCTATGACAGCATTGAATCTATTATGATTAGCATCCGGAAGCCTGCCATTATCGCGCAAGCCAATTCTGTAGGAATTCGTCTTGAACGCCACCGAAACGATTTTCGCCCTAGCTCTGGCGAGTAATTTCAATCCCAAACCTCATTTTCAACAGGCTTTACGTCAAATTCAGGCTTTGGGTCATGTTGAATTTTCCAAAATTTATGTGATTCCTTGTCGTGATGGCATTGGGGCGGATTATTGGAATGCAGCTTGTTTGGTGAAAAGCAGTTTATCTGTAGATGAAATCAGCACCTTACTGAAAAAAATGGAAGCAGACTCAGGTCGTGTTCGTCCGTCTCATAATATCGCTTTGGATCTGGATCTGATCGCGTGGGGTGAAAGCTTAGCGCACATGCAATTTAATCCGAAAAAACTGCCTTTAGCACTCGATGTTAAAATACCAATGTTCGACATTTGGAAAAATGAAATGTTTGAACATCCAGCACATCAATTTCCTATGGTGAGTTGCCAAAAAGTTTTAGTGGATTGAGCGAATGAAACGAAATGTTTTCAATGCACATGAGTGATATTTCAAACTGACCTTAAATACGCTAGATAAACAATAACAAAAATATTCAAATCCTGTCATGGTATGCGCTAGCGTATAGGCTGTCGCAGGATTACATTATCTTTTTAGCTTCAAAATAATGATATGAACTGGACTGATCTGATTCAGCACTATGGCTATATTGCGATTTTTATTGGCACATTGTTTGAAGGAGAAACAGTGCTGATGATTGGCGCCTATGCCGTCCATCAACACATACTTCATTTTCCAATGTTGATTGCAGTGGCGATGTTGGGCAGTTTTATTGGCGATCAGTTTTATTATCAAATGGGCGCTCGCTATGGGCAAAAACTTATCCAGTCGAATGCAGAATTTGCACAAAAATTCGATCGTGCGAGCCAGTTTATTGAACGTTATCCTATTTTGACCATTTTATTTATGCGCTTTGCTTGGGGTTTTAGAACTATTTTACCTATTGCAGTCGGTGTGCGTGCTTATCCTGTTTGGAAATATGTGCTGATTAATCTAGTTGCCTGTTTTATTTGGGCGATGTTAGTCGCAACGATTGGCTTCCAAATCAGTCATTATTTACATCTATTTTGGGCGAAAATGCTGCCTTATCATCAAGATATTTACATCGTTATTGCCGTTATTTTATGTATCGTATTCTTCCGTGTGCTCTATACGGTGTTGAAGTGGTGGCGTAAGCATCATCAACATTGATAAAGTGCAAGTGTTTGATCTGATAAAGTCGTCAAAACATAATTAAAAGATTTAAAGGGATATTTAGTGAGAGCAATATGGGCTTAGGTTATGGTGCGGGTGCGGGAGGTTTCCTTATTATTTGCTTTGCGATTTTGGTGCTATTTATTGTCATTGCGATTTGGTTGAGTTGGAATAATTGGTATAAAAAGCAAAAAAATCGACCATATAAAGTAAATGCGGCACTTAAAATTGGCTTATCTGGCGTATTGTTTTTCCCTTTATTTGTTGCAGTAACGCTTGGATTGTTCGTGATTTCAGATCTTATTTCTGACTATGCAGAGTTGCAGCATCAAAAGAAAATTCATATACAGTTGCAGGAACCTTTAAACTTTGGAGAGGTTGTACTGCCTGAAGGCACGTGGATTAACCGATCATTTGAAACCGATTATACTCTGGAACAGATGACTGATATTCGTCAAGGTTTGACATCGGCTCGTTTTCCACAGCCGATTCAAATAGCTGGATTTGATGTTATTGCATTTGAGCTGCATCGCCATTTATTGCTTGAGTTGGCACATGATCAAACCGTTATGATGAATAACCAAAAGGAAATTTGTCCGGCAGGATGGCTGCTTGAGTTAGGTGGAGCAGGTTATCCGTCCACTGCACAACGTTATAGTTTGAATTTTGATTGGTTTACACCAAGTCGATGGCAGCCTATAAACTGTTTTGATGGTGAAGGAATTATTGTATTAAAGTCAAAAGATTTCTCATAAAAAAGCCTGCATCATTGCAGGCTTTTTTTTCACTATTTATAAAACTTAGCGACAATCATTAGAAAATCATTAAATGTAATAACTGGTTTTGGTCATCAGCTTTGAAATACCAGTCATGGCAATACGAACTGGAACAGGAAGGTCTACACCACCTGCATTGAGTGCTGTATCACGGTGATGCAGCTCATCTTCATTCATTTGCACTAAGATTTTACGTGAACGTTCGTCTTGTTCAGGAAGTTGGCGGATGTGATCTTCTAAATGCAGGCTCACTTGACGCTCAGTTTCAGCGACAAAACCTAGGCTGTATTGATCACCGGCAATACCTGCCAATGCACCCATCCCAAAAGAAAGGCCGTACCAAACAGGGTTGAGCAGACTGGTATGGCTGTCTAATTCTTTTAAGCGGTCTTCACACCAAGCCAAATGGTCTTGTTCCTCAATCGCAGCTTGTTCCATTTCACGGCGTACGTTCGGCAGTTTCGCGGTGAGGGCTTGGCCATGATAAAGCGCTTGAGCACACACTTCACCACTATGGTTGACCCGCATTAGACCTGCCACATGGCGTGCTTCGCTGACTGCAAGTTGCGTTTTTTCAGCAACAGACGGGTTTTCGCGATGTGCAGCCGTTGCTCCGGGAACTAAACTACGTAAGGCCTGATCAAATGAGTGAATAAGTTTGTCGACACCTGTAAATTGACGCATGGATTAATCCTCCAGAGAGACTTGCGTAGTTTGAAGCAAAGGTTTGATGTGTAATAGCAGCCAAATACAAAAGATAGCACTGAGCACTGCGGTTATACAAAAAAGTATTTTAATATCAATCTTTAAAACACTCAGAATGATAATTGAAAATATAGCAGAAGATACCATAAATACCGCATTTAAAATGTTGTTTGCGGCAACGACTCGTGCACGATGTGAGCGTGGAGAGTATGCTTGCATCATTGCATAGAGCGGAACGATGTAAAAACCGCCACTAATACCCAATAAAGTCACGGCAATCATGACATGGTAATAGCCCCAACCTTGATGAAAAACTTCTGAAAGGGTAATGAGTGGGCCAGTTTGAGTCGGGACGAGGGTCAAACTAAAGGCTAAATACAGTGCAAATACCGTTAAACCTACAGCACCGATGGGAACCATCTTAATATTGACTTGAGTGCCGCCTAATTTACGACAAAGCAATGAACCTACGCCCACACCCACAGAGAAAAAGGTCAATAGCAAGCTAACGACATTTTCAGAGGCATGTAGATTTTGCTGAGTCATTTGTGGAATTTGGGTAAGGTAGGTTGCACCATAAAACCAATACCACGAGTTCCCCAATAAAATAGTAAAAATCAGCGGCAAACTTTTGGCATATTTCATCGTTTGGTAACTAGTTCGGAAAAAGTTCCAATCGATTTTTAAATCTGGTGTAGTAACATTTTGCTTAAGAATAAAACGACTGGTGATATAACCTAAAATGGCGATGGTCATTACGGTTAGGCTGATCCACAATAAATTGCCTTGTGATGAAGCAATCACAGCACCACCCAAAATCATCCCAAATAAAATCGCCATGGATGTTGCAGATTGGAACAGCGCATTGCCTGACATTAGCTCATTGGGTTTTAAAATTTCAGGCAAAATCGCATATTTGATTGGACCAAAAAATGTCGAATGGGTTCCCATCAAAAATAGAGCCAACAATAACAACCATAAATGACCGGTCAGAAAGCCAATGCTGCCGATGACCATGATGATAATTTCTAAAATTTTGATACCACGGACAAGTTGTGAACGTTCAAACTTATCTGCGATCTGTCCCGCTGTCGCTGAAAAAATAAAGTAGGGTAAAATAAACAATAATGCAGCTAGATTGTTTAGCGTGCTGATGGGTAATGCCTGTTGTTGGATTAATCCATAGGTGATGACCAACAATAAAGCCTGTTTATACACATTGTCATTGAGCGCCCCAAAAAATTGGGTCAAAAACATAGGCAGGAAGCGGCGTGTACCTAGCAGATGTTCGTTGTTATTCATAAGTGTCTTGCTACATTAAGTTTTATTAAGAAATGTGAGTGATTGGTAAAATCTCTAAAAAATCATGTAATATGTTTTTTGAGTTTGGAGATGGCGAAAAACCAATAGATATAAGATCTTTAGCTCTATATCTGGTTGACTAAGTCCATTACATAATGAAATTTGTTAGAGTTTGCTATGCCTGCAAAAATCAAGTTTAAAAAAACATTGCTTCATCACAGTATAGCTCACTGCATACGACAGCATCATAGCAATAAAAGTCTATATATGAGCATCTTTTTGACCTTGTGTGCTCAGCATAGTTTCGCCCAAACTCCCGCAGAAACGGTTGCAACATCTGCAGATACAAAAGCAGAGATTGTTACTGAAATCAAGGATGAGGCTGTAAAGCAAGGGCTATCGACGCCTGAAGCAATTGAAAAAATTGAAAATATAAATGAGCCGGAAGAATCTGTTGATAGCATGAAAATGCTGCAAGAACAGCAGCAAGCAGGAACACAACTACAAGAATTTAAACCCATTGAGTTTGAAGATTTAGAAAACTTACCCGTGACACCTGTTGATCAAAACATGGCGAATGAAATCTTCCAAGTTGCTGAAGAAGCCAAACGTCAAGCACAGGAGTACCGTGCAACACAGCAAACAGAAATTGCTGTTGCGGATATTACCCAAAAAGAGTTAACGGAAATTAACCAAGCGCCAGTCAATATTGATCAGCTCATGGGTGAAATTCGTTCGGATAATGAAATTACCGCGACACGAAATGAAAATGCCAATACTCTGCAAGAGCTGCATAACCCAACAGTTGAGGATGATGGAGAGCCAGGTATTTTCAAGCGCTTATTATATAAAGTACGTCCGCCACGTCAGATGAATACGGCAAAAGTGCCACGAATTAGTGCGGATGTTGAAATTACCTCAGCACATAACACCAGTCAAACGTCGAGTAAGGCCTACGGTGCGGCACTGGAAGATCTCAAAGCCAATATTAAAGGTAAGCTTTCAGGTTTTACTCAAGAATCCTTTAGTGATTTTCCATCGGCTTTGCCTCAATTACGTAGCTTGTCCAATCAAGCCGCGCAAGCCGTGGGTTTCTATCAATCAGAATTCAAATTTGAAAAAGTCTCTGACAGCAAAGTTCGTGTATTGGTTACACCAAATACGCCTGTGCAAATTGAAAAACAGAATGTTGAATTTTCTGGGGCTGGGGCGAACCAAGCTCAGTTTCAGGTGATTGGTGTATTACCAGATCAGGAAGACGGTGACATTCTTAATCATGGTAAATACGAAACCACGAAACGCCGAATCAATGAGGCAGCGACCAATAACGGTTACTTCGACTCGTATTGGCGTTTACATGATGTAAAAGTGGCGCAACCGCAAAATACTGCCGATATTAATTTGCGCTTTGAGACGGGCGAGCGTTATAAGCTTGGCGCAGTTGAATTTAGAATGAGCGATTCGAATGCAGAGTTTCCATTGGATCGCGATATTTTAGAAAGTTTGGTGACGTGGAAAGACGGTGCTGACTATACTTTCTGGCGTGTGAATGGTTTGGCTAATAACTTGACCAACTCTCGCTATTTTAACTACACCTTGGTTGATTCAATTCGACCAGACCCGATTGAAAAGCCACTTGAATTGCCCCCGGATATTCAAACCTTGGTCGATCAAAATCAGTTGTCAGAAAGTTCACAAGTAGTGAAAGACAAAACGGAAGTGATGTCGAATAAAGAAGTGACGCAAAAAGTGGTTAATGAAGACCAATTTGCGGGGGTGAATGATGTAGAGCAATCCTCTAAATTACGCAGTTTGCAAGATACGCAAGATGCTAAACAAGCAGAACAAGAACGTTTAAAAGCGCAAGCACGTGAAGATAAAAAAGTCCCTGTGATTGTGACACTAAATGCAGATAAGTTGAATAGTGCAGAAATTGGTGCTGGTTTTGGTACCGACACCGGTACACGTGTTCGTGGCCAGTATCGTCGTGCCATTGTAAACAAACGTGGTCATTCTTTTGACGCCAACATGGAAGTATCCAAAATCCGTCAATCGATTGATGGTCGCTATAACATTCCATATAACCATCCATTAAATGACTATGTCAGCTTGGTCGGTGGTTATGAGCGTGAAGAACGTGATGATGTCGGTCAAGGCGTTAATCTTTCGATTGAATCTGCTGTAGCTGGGGTTGACCGGATTATTAAAAACCCACGTGGTAATTGGCAGCATACTTTTGGTTTACGTTACCGTTTAGACCGTGTTACTGATGACGGACTTAATCCTAGTGATGACATTCCAGATGCATTCTTGGTGAATACCAACAATGAACAACAGTCCTTGATGTTTGGCTATGAAATTTCTCGAACCGACTCTGATAAACGTGTGAATCCGAGTAAAGGGATTAAGCAAACCTATAAAGTTGAAGTCGGAAGTGAAAGCTTACTTTCGGATGTTGATATGGCTATCTTGAATGCGGGCTGGCGCTTTATTTATTCATTGGGTGAAAATGATAATCACCAGTTCGTGGGGCGCAGTGATGTAGGTTATATTCTGACAGAGAACTTTGATAAAGTTCCTTATAACTTACGCTACTTTACCGGTGGTGACCAAACCATTCGTGGCTTTGACTATAAGAGTTTAGCTGCCGAAAAAAATGGCTATAAAATTGGTGGTCAAGTCTTGGCAACGGGTTCATTAGAATATAACTACCAATTTAAAGAAGGCTGGCGTGCTGCGGTCTTTAGTGACTTTGGTAATGCGTACGATAAAGACTTCAATACACCGACTGCATATAGCGCAGGTGTGGGGATACGTTGGGCTTCTCCAATTGGCCCAATTCGTTTAGATGTCGCTACCGGACTTTCTGACGACAGCAAACCAATTCGTTTACATTTCTTTATTGGTTCACAATTATAATTTTTAGGTGATGTGTTTTTTATGACTGAACAAGAACAGCAAGAACCAGAAAACGAAACGCCGGTAGAGCAACTGCCGAAGAAGCGTCGTATTCTTCGAAGTGTCATTTTGACCTTCGTGTTCGTGCTTATCTTTTTGGTGGCTGCATTAGCAGTCATGTTTTCTACAGACAAAGGCAGTAAGTTTTTACTTGACCGTGTTCTGGAACGTCAGCAAATCATTCACTATGAATATGAAGGTGGTAACCTGTGGCGGGGCATTATTCTACGAAATGTCCTCGTTACGCTAAAACCTGTCGATGTAAAAATTGACCGTGCCGATATTACACTCGGTTGGCGTGCCATTATTAATAAAGAAATTCACTTAAATAAGGCAGATGTTAAAAATCTGCAAATTATTACCAAGACCCCACCTAGCGATAAACCTTTTGCATTTAGTGAAATCCGTTTGCCTTTCGTCCTTCGTGTCGATCATGCAGATTTAGATCATATGCTGATTAAAACCCATAGTTCAGGTGTAGATTTTTATGACATTGAATTAAATGAAGCGCTTTGGTCTGGGACGGAATTAAAATTTGAAGATACCCGTATGGATATGGGCTATTTATCCGTGCGCCAAGCGTCTGGGAATATGAAATTTGAAGGCAAGTATCCGCTAAATGCTGTGGGGATTGTCAATTTACCTTCACTACGTGAAAGTTTGAATATTCATGATATTCAAGTGGTGGCTAAAGGATCGTTGGATACAATTCAAGCCGGTGTGGCAACACATACCCCAGATCTTTTAACTGGTTGGGCTGTGGTCCATCCGATGCGTCCACATGTCCCGATGTTTGGTGCGCTCAAATTTAAAAACTATCATTTACCGTTACTGACTGAGCAAAAGCTCTTTGCTAAAAATGGTCTGGCAAAATTCAATGGGGATATTCAGCGTCTTAATTTAGATTTAGACACGGACCTGAGCGGGGCCAATATTCCTGAAGGTAAATATACTGCGCTCATGAGTACGGACTTGGTCAATCAACTTGATATTACTAACCTAAATGGTCAAGTGATGGGCGGCGCTGTCAATTTGGGCGGCGTGGTGAGTTGGAAAGATCAGGTCACTTGGGATGTAAGCGGTCGTTTAGATAAAATTAATCCAAAACATAAGTTGATTCCGCAGGTGGTTCAAGATTTTCTACCTGTGAGTTTAAATAGTAAGATTGCTTCTAAAGGGACCCTTGAAAAAGGTATGCACCTGACGGCGTTGGTGGATTTTGACCAATATGAAACTTGGAATTTAAAACTCGATCAAGCGCCTGCTAAAAATAATAAAGCTCAGCCGATGCTGATGGATGTGTCTTGGAAAAATATAGACCGTGCAGTGCCATATGTTGGATGGTTGAGTAGTGATTCGGGCAATGTGCAATTGGCGCTTACAGAAGGTCAGCAGAATATTAATGTGGCGACCACAGTGTCACGACATGAAAAAGGTGCTCTGCCTGCTGGACAATATCAAGCCAAACTGAATCTGAAAAATAACAATCTCAATGTCCCTGCCTTTAGTTATGTGGCCGACAAAGGTCAGCTCAAAGGTAACGCAGTTGTAGAATTGCCTGATCAAAAACGTATGCTGAAATGGCAAGCCAATGTACAAGCACAGCAGTTCAATCCGCAAACCATCGTAGCTGCTGCGCCTGTCGATCAAATTACAGGGTCATTAAAAGCCAATGGTTATGCAAAACCAAATCAACAGATTATTCAGCTGAATAATATTGATTTGTTAGGCCGACTAGCACAGCAAAATGAAACGGTTCATTTAACAGGTAAATCTACTGCTGCGCTGACTTTCCATGATGAGAAACAAGGTGGAGGCTTTAAAGCTTTTGCTGTGAATTATGATGGTGGCCTCAATGCAAGCCAAGTTGCCGCAAGTAAAGGCAGTTTGATTTTCAAAGTATCTGGCACACCTGAATTAATTAAAATAGCCGAGCTGCGTCATGATGGCGTGGCAGGTAAAATTTCTGCCAATGGACAAGTTTTACTACAAAAAGCCATTGGTTGGGATATTAATGCATCACTGGTGCATTTTAAGCCGCATTATTTTGCCTCAAATGTACGGGGTGAATTATCTGGAAATTTAAAAACCAATGGTGTGTGGTCAGATGCGCTAAAACGTATTCAAATTGAACGTCTGAATTTGGCAGGTATGATCAATAACAAACCTGTCCGTGGTCAAGGTAACTTGGCGATGGTGATTAATTCAAATCAATCCGGCTTTATGCCAAAACAGTTTGAAGCGAATAATTTGCTGTTGGCTTATGCCAATAACCAAATTCAAGCCACTGGTAATGCACAAAATTTACAATTGAAAATTAATGCACCAGCGTTATATGAAATTTATGCAGGCCTACGTGGACGTGCTCATGGCTACTTAAATGTTCAAGCACAGCCACGACTGCAAGCATCTGCCAATATCGCAATAGATGACTTCGCTTTTAATAATTTATTCAGTGTGAAAAAAATACGGGTGCAAGGCGAGTTGCCAACTTCTGCGACTTCACCAAGTTTATTAACGGCAACGATGGATAATTTACGCAGTAACAACCGTGAGATTGTGAAAGGTCAAATTTCACTGGCCGGTACACGTAATGCGCATTTATTAAAAGTCAGTGCTGAAAATAAATTATCAAAATTTTATGTGCAGTTAGCTGGTGGTTTTAACGCACAAAATAATTGGCTTGGTCAGATTCAAAAAGGCGACTTTGACTCCTTGCGTACACGTCTTGTGCAGCGTCAAAATGCATCGATTATTTACAACACTGCACAGTCTGACTTATTTGTCGGCGCACATTGTTGGATGAGTCAGCAAAGCGAATTATGTTTTGATCAGCCGATTCGTGTGAATAAAAACCGCGGCAATGTATCCTTTGTGACAAAGAACCTAGACTTAAATGATTTTGCAGCATTTATGCCTGAAGGCCTGGCGATTACGGGTAAAGTGAATGGTTATGCAAAAGCGTCTTGGGCGAAAGGTGCAAAACCTAAAATTGATGCACGTTTAGTGACTCGTGACGGTTTACTCGGTTTAGCGGCTGAAGATCCACAGTATTTAGCATCCACTTTAAAATATGATGAAGTAGGTTTGATTGCGAAAAGTGTCGCTGAAGGGCTACAAATTCGACTCGATACCAAAGCTCCTGATATTGGTACAGGTTATGCCAATATTATTATTGATCCGTATAAAGCCAATAAACCGATCCGCGGTGAAGTGGCCTTTAACCAAGTTCAATTGAAAATCTTAAAACCATTTATACAAGATGTCCGTTCAATGGGCGGTACGGTGTCTTATGCGGCAAAAATTAGCGGAACATTGTCACAGCCTTTAATGGATGGTGAGATTCGAGTGAAAAATGGCTCGATTAGCATGATTTCATTACCTGTGAACTTGACCAATATTCAGTTGTATTCTGCTGTACGTCAAAACCACGCGACGATTGATGGTGCATTTAATAGTGGTCGTGGTGTGGGCAAATTAACCGGAAATATTGACTGGAAAAATGATCCACGTATCCAGTTGAATTTAACGGGTAATGAAATGTTGGTCCGTCAAGCACCATTGATCACCGCTGTTGTAACGCCTGATTTATCATTAGATGTGCTGCCTTTCAGTAAGAAATTAACATTAAAAGGTAAAATTGATGTGCCGCGTGCATTGATTTCGATGCCAGAATCGTCTGCAACAGTGGTTGGGGTATCTTCAGATGTACGTGTGGTACATGAAGGTGATAACCAACTTGAGATCTTAAAATCGGCACGTCCTTGGGATATTCGCGCTGACGTACAGGTGAATATTGGTAATCAAGTGATTTTCCAAGGTTTTGATAGTCGAATTCCGTTGATTGGTCGTTTGAATTTGACACAACGTGGTTTAGAAACAGCAATGCGTGCCAATGGTGCAATCGGTGTTTCTCAGCGTGTGAAAATCGAAGCTTATGGTCAAAGTCTGGACTTGAACCGTGCGATTGCCCGTTTTAATGGACCATTGGCGAACCCAACTTTAGATATTGATGCCAATAAAGCCGTTCAAGGCAGTACCGTTGGTGTTCGTGTGACGGGTACAGCATCAAGTCCAGCAATTCAGGTGTATAACGATGCAGGTCTGTCTGAACAAGAAGCCTTAAATGCCTTAATTACAGGTCGTATCAATGAAGGAAGTTCAGGTTTAAGTCAGGCGGAAGGTTTCCGTTCAGATGTGAACAATACGATTGCTGCAGCCGGTATTAGTATGGGCTTGGGTGGTACACGTGCATTGACCAATCAAATTGGTCGTACATTTGGTCTGAGTGGTTTGGCATTAGATGCTCAAGGAACAGGAGATGATACTCAGGTTTCTGTGACGGGTTATATCACACCTGACTTATTCATTCGTTATGGTGTCGGGGTATTTACGCCAGTGAATAAACTGACCTTACGTTATCAAATGAATCAACGTTTGTACTTGGAAGCGAGTCAGTCTTTAGAACGAGCAATCGACTTGTTCTATAATTGGCGCTTCTAAGAGAAGTCAAAATTTGAGTATAAAAAACGCAGCTTAGGCTGCGTATTTTATACAAATGATGAGCTGAGAAATCAATCTTTAAACGTATCATTCAGTGCCTGTTGTACCGCTTCAACACGAGACTTACAGGCTTTATAGGCTTGCATCGACTCTTCAACGATTTTCATAAGATTATCAATGTCGGGTTCTTGCTGAGATTCGAGTAATTCAGCATTACGTTTTAAAACTTCATAGCCTTCTTTAAAACTTAGTGTATCAGTCGTCATGATTTTTTACCTGTATATGTTGAATGTCAGCCGTGATGACACCGTCTTGCATTTCAATTTCAATCGGTGAATGCGTTGAAGGCTGAAGATTTTTCGTTGCACGAATGGCGTGACCTTGCTGTCGGACGATGGCATAACCTTTGGAAAGCACATGAGCAGGGTTTTGCAGTAAAGTCTCACGCATGAGTATTTCAATATTCTGCGTAGCTGTTTTAAGTTGTAACTGAGCAAAATAAGCAGTGTTATCTTGGTATTGTTGTAATAGCTGAGTTGAGTCATTGATTTGACTCTGTGCCAAGGTCTTTATGACTTGTAGTAACTGATCATTTTGACTTTGATATAGAGCAATTTGATGTTGTGAGCGTAGTTGAATGCTTTGTAATGCCTCTAAAACTTCCTGAGTTCGCTCAACAATATGATTACGAATCCCCCCAATCACTTTACTCGGGGTGTCGAAAGAACGATGTGCAATTTCATCTAAGATCGTACGGTCTTTTTCATGGCCGATACCGACCCAAATTGGCACGCTACGCTTAGATAGAAGTACAGCCAAATCATAATCATTCAGATAAGCAAGATCGTTAACAGCACCGCCACCACGAATAATCACGATCAAATCTGGCGCAGTTTGAAAGTCATTGGCCCACTGTCTTAAACCCAGTGCTAAAGCATTTCGAATACTTTGTGCTGCGGTATTTCCTTGAAAGGTGGCAGCATGATAGACAAATTCACACACGCCAGCATGTTGTAGTGCATCTGCATCTTTTTTAAAGTCACCTAAGCCAGCCGCATTTTCAGGCGCAATAACCAAGACATGCTGAATATCAAATGGCGCAGGCAAGTTTCGATTTTTATGAATCAGACCTTCGCTGGTGAGTTTTTCTAAAATTTGTTGATAGCGTCGAGCCAGATCACCCAAAGTAAAACTCGAATCAATTTCTTCGATATTGACTGAAAAGCCGTACTGCGGGTCAAATTTGGCACGCACTTTAACCAAGACATTTAAGTCACGACTGAGCTCAATGCCGCTTTCACGTTCAAATTTTCCGACAACTTTATTTGCAGTAAATTTCCAAATTGTGGCCTTACAACTGGCAATGACTCTATCACTTTCTTGTTCTTTTTCAGCCAATTCTAAATAGTAATGTCCACCTTTGATGTTTAAATTTCGAATCTCGGCTTTGACCCACACGGCATCATCAAAAGCCAATTGAATGACTTCTTTGACCGCAGATAGATATTCGCTCAGCGTTAATTGAACATCAGACATAATTTAAAATAGGAGAATATAAAAATGAATATTCATTTAAATACTAAATAAATATTCAGCAATTGCAAATGATCATTTCGGTTAAAACAGCAGACATTATCAACGCCACTACAGCGTAGCGTTTCAATCAAACGTTTCATTTCACACGGAGCAGTTCGTTCCAATTACTCAGGTAAGCGGGGGAACACAGATTTTTTTTCATCCGCCATGTTGCAGCATCGTCCTGTGCTAAGCCGATCGAGACAAAATGATGTCCAAATTTTTTTTGAATACCGTCGATGGTGTCGGACAGTTTCAAACGGCTTTGTCTTAACGCCATATCGCAAAACAAATCTGGCGTAAAATTTTGTTTTGGAATGATTTCTAATAACACTACACCGGCTTTTTTATATTTAAATCCGGCTCTAAAGATTTTTTCGGCGGCACGCGTTGCTGCTTGGGTGATACTAATTAAGTCATCGGTATACTCATTCAGTGTAATGGCCAGATAAGGTGCGTATTTTTCAGCAGAATTAAAGCGACTCGTTTGAATAAAAACTCCCACCATACGACATAGAGAATGATCTGCTCTTAAACGTGTGACGGCTCGCGCGATATATACACGAATAGAGGCCTTAATATCTTCCAGTTCGTAGACAGGCTGACCATAGGAACGACTACTGATAATTTGCTGTTTGCTCGGCGCTTCTTCTTCAATAGACAGACAAGATAGACCTTGCAGTTCCAAGACGGTTTTTTCCATCACCACACTAAATTTTTTTCGAATATCTTTAGGCTGTGCATTGATTAGATCTAAAACATAATGAATGCCAAGCTGATTCAGGGCTTTTGTATGATTCCGACCGACGCCCCAAACTTCATTGACTGGTGTCTGCGCAAGGAGTTGTTCTGAGGAACAAGGGTCCATTTCAACTAAATTGCACACACCGTTCAAATAAGCATTTTTTTTGGCAAAATGGTTGGCCATTTTGGCTTCCGTTTTAGAGCGACCAATCCCGACACAGCAGGTTAAACCTAGCCATTTTAGGATCGTATCTCGTATTTCTTTGGCATATAGGTTCAAATCAAACAGTTCTTGATAGGCAGTGAAATCTAAAAAACATTCATCGATCGAGTAAACTTCACGGTCTTCGGGGCCGACATACATGCCTAAAATATTCATAAATCGATTAGACATTTCAGTGTAGAGAGCATAGTTACTCGACAACACCTGAACATGATGCTGTTGGATTAAATCCTGAATTTGATAGACCGGTACAGCCATTTTAATCCCGAGGTCTTTGGCTTCCTGACTTCGAGATACAACACAGCCATCGTTATTGGACAGTACGACGACAGGGACATTATTGAGCTTTGGGTTAAAGACACGCTCACAACTGACGTAGCAGTTGTTAAGGTCAACTAACGCAAATATTTTATTTGCAGCTTTCATGGTGAATTCTTGTGTTTAGGTGTGTGATGAGCGCTTATAAAATTGCTTTAAATTAAAGGTCACAACACCCTGAACAACGATAGATTCGCTATCTGAAGGGATAATATGCGCATAGGCTGGATTTTCTGCTTTTAGCCAAATTTTGGGTAAGACTTTATTGGGATCACCAAAAATGTCGGCAATTTCTTCTTTTGACATTTTTGCGGTGATCATCAATCGCTTTAAGGTGATTTCACGATTATCAATCAGTGCAACCACGATATCGCCATGTTTGGCTTCTAAGCTACGATCGACTAAAAAAGTATCATTAATTTCAAAGCCGGCGTTGAGTAAAGACTCGCTATCGACATGCGCAATAAATGTAGCGAGCGGGTTAATTACCAAATAATCATTTAGGTCTAAGGCTTTTTCAAAAACATCTTTATTGGCGAAAGCTGGGCCAGCAGGAATACGTTCCAAGGCAACGGGAAGTTCAATACGGGTATTTTTCTGAACAGGCTGAACATTGAGCGAAGAATCCAAAAATGGATCCATAGATAGTTCTTGAGATTGCCTTTCAAGCAGGGCATTGATGGTGGGACTGGGTTTGCCATCTGCGCCCATGAGCTGTTGCAAAGACGACCAAGCTTCGTCCGAAAAATAAATCGGCAGTTTTTTTGACATATTTTGCTCCTACGCAACGTGGCGTGTTTGAAGAAAAGTACTTTTTTTAGCATACGCGTTGAGCAGGTCATTTTTCAAATTTATAAAACCTTTAAAATCAAAGCTGCGACAAGTTTAGTCGTTTTAAATATTGCAAAAATCATCATCAGTTCAAAGAAAATGACGTTCTGTATTTTGAACATAGGGCACATTGCTGCCTAATTACAGAAAGTGGAATGACAACTAAAAATTTCAATAAACAACTCGTTTATTTGGCACAAACTTGGTAAGTTAAATTTTTATATTCAGAAATAGACTTGATGAAAAATATATGGATTTTAGCTGCACTGACAGCATTTATGGCGGGTTGTAGCACAACACAGCAAACTGAAACGACACCAGAAAAAATTGGTATGGCAAATCCAGCCAGCCAGTATTGTGTAGAACAAAAAGGTAAACTTGAAATTCGTGATGAAGCAAATGCTCAGGTCGGGTATTGCCATCTGCCAAACGGACAAGTGGTTGAAGAGTGGGCATTATTCCGTAGTAGCCAAACTGAATGTGTAGCTGATAAGGCTAAGACGCTGATTGGCCAAGCAAAATTGACTGAAGATCAGATCAAGGCGATTAGCCAAGCTCAAATTGTCCGTTTAGTAAAACCTGGGCAGCCAGTAACAATGGATTATCGTGTAGAGCGCGTCACCGTCACTGTAAATCCAATCAATCAAAAGATTATTCAAGCAACTTGTGGTTAATTCAAACGCATAAAAAAGGCCCGAAAGGGCTTTTTTTGTTTGTTCGGCTACGACTAATTTAAATGACAAATCCATTACGATCTTTTATATTGCCCCTCGTAAGGAGAAGTTCATGAAAAAGTTATTTGCTTTATCCGTTATGGTGGCTTTGGTCGGCTGTGCTGAAAAAAAACCATTAACCCCTGAAGAGCAGTGGCAGGGTTACTGCCGCAGTGTAGGTAATGCTGCACGTACGATTATGTTAGATCGTCAAAATGCAATTGAAAAAGACAAAGCAGTTGAGCATGCCAGCAAGATTGAGGATGAAACCACCAAAGGCTTTATCCTGAACATCATTGATGAAGTTTATGCCTTGCCGCAAGCTGAGATTAATGCTGATGTTGAAAAAGCACGTGAAAAAATTCGTGCTGAGTTTACTGAAAAATGTATCGCAACACCGCATACCGAAATGCCAGATTACAAACCGTTCTAAGGAACGGTTTTTTTATGCGAGAAAAAGCGTAAAGCGAAATCTAAAGGCTGTATTCATCAGCGAGTAGTTACAGCGGGGCAACTATCCGTCGTTTAGCCATATGATTGAGTTCATACTTATTTCGCGTATGCATATTTCTCTTAGGGTCATCTTGAGCATGAGATGCTTAAAGATTTAAAAATAGCCTAAGCAAGGCAAAATACTAATTGTGACAACTTGCTAAATCATAAATATAGAAAAGCAAGTCTTTTTAATGAATAATGAAATGGAGAATAAAAAACAGTAGAGGAGCAGAATATGGACGTTATAGGTTATATGCATCACTCAGATCTACTCCTAGAAGATGGACAAGGCGTAGCAATTATCGGTGGTGGGAACTACGTGCTCAGCATCGGAGATAAAGTCACTTTACGCCAAAAAGTAGATGAATTTTCTCAGCGTTATTTGGTTGATATCAGCTTTGCAAGTAATCAACATCAAACCACATGTCAGGACGAATGGTGTCTCAGATTTACAGGCGATCGAGCAGAACTTCAGCAATATATCGCTGCAACCACTGTCCACTAAGGTGGAATATCCAACACAGATAAAAACAGGCAACATTTAGTTGCCTTTTTTTTGATGGTTAATTTTAGTCAAAAGTTAATATGCGCAAGAAAAGCGTGTTCTAAGTATTGATTTTGCTTAATGTATAAACGATATGAGGATCATTTATTTATAAAATAACGGGCATCACGAAGAAACACTTGTAGTGCATTAACTTTTAACTGGAATTTTAGTAAAATTTAGCAGTCCATATTATTTGCGTAGCTTTATTTAAAGCAGGAATGCGTAAATAATTTTTTAAAAAAGAGGAATAACACCGTGCTAGAAGCTTACCGCCAACACGTTGAAGAACGTGCCGCACTCGGAGTCCCACCGAAGCCACTTGACGATGCTCAAACAGCTGCATTAGTTGAATTATTAAAAAACCCACCAGCTGGCGAAGAAGCATTTTTAGTTGATTTACTAGAAAACCGTGTTCCAGCGGGTGTTGACCAAGCTGCATACGTTAAAGCTGCTTTCTTAGCTGCTTTGGCAAAAGGTGAAGCGACTTCTCCACTAGTAACTAAAGAACGTGCGGTTTACCTACTAGGTACTATGCTTGGTGGTTATAACGTTGCTCCTTTAGTTGCACTTCTTGATGATGCAGAGCTTGCTGAATTAGCTGCTGACGCACTTAAGAAAACTCTTCTTGTATTTGATGCCTTCCACGACGTTGCTGATAAAGCAAAAGCGGGCAATGCGAATGCACAAGCAGTTATGCAATCTTGGGCAGATGCTGAATGGTTCACTAGCCGTAAAGACGTTCCTGAAGAAATCAAACTTACAGTTTTCAAAGTAACTGGCGAAACTAACACAGACGACTTGTCACCTGCACAAGACGCGTGGAGCCGTCCAGACATTCCGTTACATGCTAACGCAATGCTTAAAAACGTACGTGACGGTATCAACCCAGAAGTTCCTGGTGAAGTTGGTCCACTTAACCAAATTAAAGACCTTATCGCGAAAGGCAACCAAGTTGCTTACGTAGGTGACGTTGTTGGTACTGGTTCAAGCCGTAAGTCAGCAACTAACTCTGTACTTTGGTTCTTCGGTGACGAAATTGCTCACATCCCGAACAAAAAAGACGGTGGTTACTGCTTAGGTTCTAAAATCGCTCCGATTTTCTTCAACACAATGGAAGATGCTGGTGCATTGCCAGTAGAAATCGATGTTCAAAACATGAACATGGGCGACGAAATCACGCTTAAAATCGACCACGCTGCTGCTAAAGTTACTGCGTTCAAAGACGGCGCTCAAATCGCTGAATCTGAACTTAAAACTCCAGTTCTTCTAGACGAAGTACGTGCTGGTGGCCGTATCAACCTTATCGTTGGACGTGGTTTAACAACTAAAGCTCGTGAAGCTCTTGGTCTTGCACCTTCAACTTTATTCCGTACTCCAGTTCAACCTGCAGCTACTGGTAAAGGCTTCACTCAAGCTCAAAAAATGGTTGGTCGCGCTTGTGGTCTTCCTGAAGGTCAAGGTGTACTTCCAGGTACTTACTGCGAACCTAAGATGACGACTGTTGGTTCTCAAGATACAACAGGTCCAATGACTCGTGACGAACTTAAAGATCTTGCTTGCCTAGGCTTCTCTGCTGACCTAGTTATGCAATCTTTCTGTCACACAGCTGCGTATCCAAAACCAGTTGACGTTCAAATGCAACACTCGCTTCCTGATTTCATCATGAACCGTGGTGGTGTATCACTACGTCCAGGTGACGGTATTATTCACTCTTGGTTAAACCGTATGCTTCTTCCAGATACAGTTGGTACTGGTGGTGACTCACATACTCGTTTCCCAATCGGTATTTCTTTCCCTGCGGGTTCTGGTCTTGTAGCGTTTGCTGCTGCAACTGGCGTTATGCCACTAGACATGCCTGAGTCTGTACTTGTTAAGTTCAAAGGTAAAATGCAACCTGGTATCACTCTACGTGACCTAGTACATGCGATTCCTTACGTTGCGATCCAACAAGGCGACTTAACTGTAGAGAAAAAAGGTAAGAAAAACATCTTCTCTGGCCGTATCCTTGAGATCGACCTTACAGAAATGGAAACTGACCTTACTGTTGAGCAAGCGTTCGAACTTTCTGACGCATCTGCTGAACGTTCTGCTGCTGGTTGTTCTATCACGCTTTCTGAAGAGAAAGTTGCTGAATACCTTAAATCAAACATTACTATGTTGAAATGGATGATTTCTGAAGGTTATGGCGATGCTCGTACTATGGCGCGCCGTGTAGAAAACATGGAGAAATGGTTAGCGAACCCAAGCCTAATCAAAGCAGATCCAGATGCTGAATACACTAAAGTGTATGAAATTGACCTTTCTACAATTACTGAACCAGTTCTTTGCTGCCCGAACGACCCAGATGACGCTAAATTGCTTTCTGACGTTGCTGGTACAAAAATTGACGAAGTATTCGTTGGTTCATGTATGACTAACATTGGTCACTTCCGTGCGGCTGGTAAACTTCTAGACAAAGTTCCTGGTGGTTCTTTATCTACTCGTCTATGGTTGGCTCCTCCAACTCGTATGGACGAACGTCAATTGATGGAAGAAGGTTTCTACAACATCTATGGTAAAGCTGGCGCTCGTACAGAAATGCCAGGTTGTTCATTATGTATGGGTAACCAAGCACGTGTAGCTCCGAACACTACTTGTGTATCGACTTCTACTCGTAACTTCCCGAACCGTTTAGGTCAAGGCGCAAACGTTTACTTAGCTTCTGCTGAGCTTGCTTCTGTTGCTGCTGTACTTGGTAAATTACCAACTCCAGCTGAGTACCAAGAATACGCAGCTCAAATTGATAGCATGTCTGCAGACATCTACCAATACTTAAGCTTCGACAAAATGGGCGACTATACTGACGCTGCTAAAGACGTTGATACTAAGAAAATTGCTGCTGCTCAATTGTCTTAATTGATTAAGTAGTTAATAAGAAAATCCCACGTCATGTGGGATTTTCTTTATATAAAATTGCAATAGAAATAGCAAAATAATATTTTAGAAATTAGACATATGAAACTAAAAAACATTACACTTATACTATTAACACTTTGTTCATCAAATATTTTTGCTGAGGTATCTTTTACAAAGCTAGCAAATATTAAGTTAGTTGATGAAAATGCATATCGAACAAACTCAGAAGTACAATCTGACATTGAAGATTTGATCCAAGCAAAAAAATTCAAAGAAATCTCAACTAACGCCAATCAACTCTTAAATAGCGAAGAATATAATTTTGATGGTAAATTTAAACACACAAGTTATTTAGATTCTTTTCTTAGAATCGTAAATAAGCATCGTGTAACATCTTCAAATTATTACAAAGAGAATATTGCTCAAGGACAGAAATGGATCAAAGCTGAACCAGAATCACCATTAGGTTATATTTATTATGCAATGTGGGTTAGGCAACAGGCTTGGAGTGTTAGAGGGGGAAGTTATAGTTCACAGGTATCGCAAAATAATATGCAATATTTTGCTGATAAATCAATGCAGAATTTAAATTTTCTAATGGAAAATTATGATGTTGCATCAAAAGATCCTTTTTATTACTACATTCTTTTAATGACGCTACGTGATTTAGGTTTTGAAGAAAATTATCTAAGAGCTTATCAAGATGGAATTGTAAAATATCCAAAACAGAGAGTTATTTATAATACATTTATGGAAAGTTTTGAGAAAAAGTGGTTTGGAGAAAATTATGATGCTATTCAAATGATTATTAATGATATACAGGAAATGAATCCTGCAGAAAAAGATTTTCATTATTATCATATTCTATATACAGTACATAACAATAAGTATGATTTGAAAAAACTAAATGTAAATTGGGCTAGGGTTGAGCAAGGTGCCGTAGATTCTTTAAGTAAACTTACTTCTTTGAGTAAAATAAATGATGTGCAAAAATTGTATTGCTCTTATCCTGGGAATAGAGTGAGGTTGGAACGGTTATTAAAATCCTTTAAACAAGGACAATTAGAAAAAAGCTATATAGAAAATAGTTTGAATAACTGTCAAAAATAGAAATAATCGCCTCTTAATTGGAGGCTTTTATTTATAAATGTTATTTACAGTTCTAAGAATACAACGTTTAATCACAACTAATATTATTTTACAGTAGCATAGATCAGTGCCCAAACAATCCCGATTCCTCTGTATTGGTGGCTTCCTCAACGGAACCCAAGTCAAAGACCAAGGCGAAAGCTTTGTCTGTGTCGAAAATGGCAAACAGATGACTTACCACAAAAAAGAAATGTTTAACCAAGATGCTTGGGATCAAGATTACTATGTCTGTGAAACCACCAGTGATAAAGAGGCGCATAACTGGGTATTCGACATAAAATAATATCTCAAAAATCTTTATATTCAGTCATAAATAACCAATGCTCAGCACATTACATACGCTGAGCATTTTTATTTATTTCACTTATTAGGCTTCAAAAATGTGTAGTAGAAGAAGGGGCGTAAATAGCTTATTTACATTTTTCTAGCTGAAAAACTCCAATAATTATGTAAAAGGATAAATAAAATTGAGCACTTAAGATTAAATTATGAATTATGAGCTAGATGCTTTTTTGACAATTGTCGTGGCGGTATTGGTTTTATTTATCGGTTATTTCTTCGTACACAAAATTTCCATCCTGAAAAAATACAACATTCCTGAACCTGTAGCAGGCGGTTTGGTCGCTGCGGTTATTACATTTATATTATTTAAAAAACTTTAATATCACTGTAAATTTTGATGCCAAAATCCAGCAAATATTCATGCTGATGTTCTTTACATCTGTGGGTTTGAGCGCAAGTCTTGGAAAACTCAAAGAGGGTGGCAAGGCGTTAGTGCTGTTTTTAGGCTGTGTCATTATATTTGTCATACTGCAAAACATCGTTGGCATCAGTTTAGCCAAAATTTTAGGATTAGATCTGCTCATCGGCTTAATTACAGGTTCCGTAACACTTACAGGTGGTCACGGTACAGCAGGCGCATGGGGTACAGTCTTTGAACAAGATCATGGTATACAAGGTGCAGTCGTACTCGGTATGGCAAGTGCAACCTTCGGCTTGGTCATTGGCGGCATGATGGGCGGGCCAGTGGCGAAATTCCTCATCCGCCGTTTTCAGTTGGCAGAAGAACTTGTACCGACAACAGGACGTAATGAAGCACCGCCTGCATCTGAAACGGCGCCTTTCGAATATCCTGAAAAAACTCGTTTAATTACCGCAGATGATGCCGTCAAAACGATGGGGATGTTTGCCGTCTGTATCAGTTTTGCTTACTTCATGACGGACTTCGCTCGCGGACAGTGGTTTGAGTTGCCAACATTCGTTTGGGCATTGGCTTGCGGTGTATTTTTAAGAAACACCCTTGAACTTGGCTTTAAAATTGAAATGTTTGATCGCTGTATCGATGTCTTTGGTAATGCATCATTGGCGCTGTTTTTATCGATGGCGCTGATGTCATTGCAGCTCTGGTTATTGGCAGATCTTGCAGGCCCGCTGGTGATTATTTTACTGGTACAAACCCTCGTTTTAGCACTGTATCTGTACTTTGTAACTTTTAGGATCATGGGAAAAAGCTATGACGCAGCAGTACTTTGTGCAGGGCAATGTGGTGTAAATTTGGGTGCAACACCGACAGCGATTGCTAATATTCAAGCAGTAACCAATACTTATGGGCCATCACATAAAGCCTTTTTAATCATACCTTTGACTGGGGCATTCTTTGTAGATATTGTCAATGCTGTGGTCATTCAGGCAACGATAGGCTTCTTTGGTTAATACTATATATAGCTTTAAAAAATGCTAAAGCATCTAGATAGAGTGTTTTAGCATTTCATTTTTCACCATCTTATTGATCAAGAATAATAAACAATGAAAGTTTTAAAATATCATTTGCCTTACATCAAATTGTTCATGCTATTTGTATTAACAGCATTTCCATTTTCTATAACCTTTTCAGCCGAAATTGATGTCCGAAAGACCATCGTTCAAGCAAAAAATAACGATAAACAGGCGCTTTATGATTTGGCTGTACTGAAACATATGGGGCTAGAAGGTGTGGAGATTAATCTGCCTGAAGCCATAGCGCTGTATAAGCGTGCTTCTGCCTTAGGGCACCGCTCTGCAAATCAAAATTTGGGATTGATGTATTACAAAGGTGTAGGAGTAAAAGTAGATTATGTAGAAGCCGCAAAATGGTTTGAGATCGGTGCTGAAAGAAACTTAGATGATTCAAAGCGTATGCTTTTGATTATGAATAAATATGAACTCATTCCAAGGAATGAGAAAAAATTGGAAAGTCTTTTAATTGAATTTGCAAATAAAGGCAAGCAAGAAGATATCGAACAATTGGCCGACTATTATTACTATACGAAGCAAAATATGCAGCTTGCTGAAAAGCCAACGATGTTGTTGGCTGAACAAGGCTTGGCTCAATATCAGTCCCGTTTGGGTATGATTTATTATCAAGGTATTGACGCAAAGCCTGATTATAAAAAGGCTTATCCGTGGTTTTTAAAGGCTGCGGAAGCAAATGATTTGAACGGAAAAATTAGCGTAGCAAGTTTTTATTTAGGTGGGCTAGGCGTACAGCGAGATTTTGAAAAAGCTGTTGCATGGTTTAATTCGGCTTATGAGCAGGACCCTGTGAAAACATGTGAAATTCACAGTCTCGTTCTGTCAGAATTGAACAATGAAACACAACAATGTGAGTTGAGTAGAAAACAATAAAAAGCCCCATGGTTAGGGGCTAGTCGTATCACTCGCGTGATACTCATATAAGGCTCATCTCATACTGCGTGTATTAAAACATAAAATTGAAAAAATTGCTGAGTAAATTGGCAGGAAAACCGGGTTGTTTCAGGAAAAAGCGATCGTTATACTTTGCCGTGAACATTTGTTCAATTCACTATAACCATAAAGAACTATATTGATGAAAGAATATAAAGTTGTTATCTATCAAGAAGGTATGCTGGGATCTTTGCTGCTTGGCTCTTCAAAAGTTGATCCTGTTAAATTCACTAATTTTTTAAATCAAAATGCACAGCAAGGTTGGGCGGTGATTACGATGGAAAAGGATATCCGTCGTATGCTGCTTTTTTGGAAGCGCGAAGCTTATGTAGTTGTTTTGGAGAGAGAAAAATGAAATACGGTGTCTTTAGTGCACTTATTATTTCAGTTTTATGGGGTTTATTAGCCATCGCTCAATTATGGTTTGAGTTGCTCAGTATCGAAGTATTTACCAAACTAACCGTCACAGTAGTGATCTTAGAAGCCATCATTATTATTGCAACATTGGTCATACGTGAGTATTTGACAGATAAAAAATTGAAAAAAGATGGCTATATAGATTAGAACACATAAATAGGGCAATTGAGTGCTGAACTCAATTGCCCTTAAATTTTAAAGTCATTTTATAGATTAGATCTATATTGACTCATTACTCAATCATCATAAGGTCAGCACTGCTGGCAGATTTTAATTGTCGTAGCGCAAAAATAGAGCGTGTATGGCGTATACCTTTCATAGAATATAAGTTTTTACGCAAAAAACGCTCATAGTGTTCAGCATTTTTAACCGCAACTTTCACTAAATAATCGTAATCGCCAGTGACTAAATGTGCCTCTACCACTTCTGGCATATTGGCTAAAGTTTCACTAAATTGATCTAAAATTTCATCATCGTGACGTTCTAATGTGATTTCAATAAAGAATAATTCATTGATCCCAATCGATTTTGGATTGATGTTGGCTGTATAACCATCGATAATTTTTAAATTTTCTAGACGTTTTAAGCGTGTCCAACATGGCGAAGAGGAGAGACCAACACGTTCAGACAGCTGGGCTATGGTGAGTCGTCCATCTTCTCTTAATGCGGATAATATTAAACGATCAATTCTGTCGAGGTTGTGTCGTGCTTCACTCATGCCAAAATAGAATATAATTGAGAAAAAATAGTTATATCATTTTTTGCAATGGTCGGCTGAAGAAAATAAGCACACTTGGACTTTCAGTGCAGATTTTAAAGATAGAAAAATAAATTATGTAAGGTGTTAGGCAGGGTGATTGAAGCTAAAAATAGAAAATCTTGTGCAGATTATAAAAAGACCACTCAGCCGGATTACTGACTGAGTGGCAAAAACTTAAGCGTGTAACTGTTGTTCAATGATCGGCCATAGGTTTTGATGTGACGATTTAAACATCAACATATGTCCGATGGCTTTATGACCTGTTTCTTTCGGTTTTAACTCAATCATTTGAGTCGAAGCATTCGGGTATAAGCGCAGCAAGTCTTTGACATTGGCTTCCGTGGCGATTTCGTCATCAGAGCTCCATACGGCAGTGATCGGGCAGCTCACTTGTTGATGAAAATCATGCTGAACAGTTTTGCCTAAGGCATTGATGACATAACCGGGTTTGCTACAAAATTCAGCCCATTCACGAGCAACATCTTTTGGCAAATTTTCACCCATGCCAATTGCATTGGTCGGGCCATAGCCAATGGTATAGCGTGCAATCGGGAAGATCACATTAAACATCACTGGAGCTAAAAGTTTGGTACGACCTTTAAGTTTTTTTACATGACCTGTAGAGCCAGAAACAGCAACCACTTTAGCAACTTTGTCAAAATTTGGCACGATACCTAATAATTGTCCGCCTGCGCTATGACCGAGTAATATGACTTTAGGCGCTTGCGTTTTACTGATCAAGGCGTCGATTGCCGCAGGGATATCAAGCTGCCCCCATTGCACAATACTTGCTGTCGATTCTTTTAGAGGGCTGTGTAGCGACTCACCAATACCACGAAAATCAAAAACTAAAACGTCATAGCCTTGTTGGCTCAACCATGTTGCATAACTATTATAAAATTGATTGGTAATGCCTGTGGCTGGACAAATCAACACAGGTAAAACCTGTTTGAGCTCTGTCTGGTGCGGATAATAGCGCGCACTCAGTGGATAGCCGTCTTGGCAATGAATCGTGAGTTTTTCAGATGATGACATGATTCAAACTTTATGGATGTATTCCGATGTCACTAATTTAAACAAGTTCCAAAAAGAAACTTGAAAAGAGTATGACTCTAAAGTCATGTCATAATAGGTTAGAAGTAAGTATTATTGCAGTAGAAATACAGATAAAAATAATGCGTATAATTGAACAATGGATTTGAATTAAAAATGGATATATTTCAACTTTCAAGTGCAGTAAAAATTGCGATAGTTTTTAGTGGGATTTATTTATGGGTAGGTATGCTCACGGGGGTGTGGAAATATGCACAAATAAGACATTCTGAACTAGCACGTGCGCATTATTATGTCGATATAGCACATCGGAGTAGTTTGTTATACGCCCCAGCGACACTCATTTTGGCGGTATTGGCCTATTTTTCAGCACTTCCACATACACTCAATTTACTCTTTGTAATCATCAATTTGTTCTTTTTTAGCTTTTCGATTTTAAGCTATGTACTGCATGGCTTTTTAGCTGATACCACCAATCAATTTAAAGTCCCGCACGTCTTAGGCAAATGGCATTTACCTAAATGGATGATGAGTATGGCAATGCTTGGATTGGTGATAGGCGAGTTAATTGCAACACTCGGATTGCTCTTCGGAGTCATCGTTAAATTTTGGTTTTAAACAAAGCAATATCAATTAGAAATGGTTTGCATGAAATTGGAAGCTAATCAAGAACTAAAAGCTTTTAAAGTGCAGACGATGGCTATGTAGAAGAATTTATAAAACAAAATTTGAAGTTAAATAGAATCGAAAATTCATGAGAAAAGGCTGATGATTTTCTGGTTATTTTAGGGATTATTTGTATTGTTTTTTAAAATGGATTGAATAATCGAGAAGGTAGGGGTGGCATCTTTTCTTTTTTCAAGATGGATGATACCTCATCCATCTTCTAACTTAAAATTCTGTTGATTTTTGCTTTCGATATTTGTGGTCAATGACTGCCCATAAATAAAAGGCTACCGAGACAATAAGAGCATAAGCAAAGTATTCAGGTCTTAAATTTCCTTGTATTAAGCCTTGAATAAGTAGTGTCAGCATGAGAGCAATAGTGGTGCTTGTATAGGTCACCATGTTCTTATTTGCCTTCAGAGCGTTAATGAAGAATTGCTTTTTGAAATGTACTGATAACATCTCCACCCCTCCTTGTTGTTGTTTCGCCAAAACCCATGATTTTGGTCAGGTTTGAACTACTGTTGTACTTCGAAACTAGAAGTATTTCAATAGCAAATGTCATTATTTTGTCATAAAACTATGTTAGATCATCGTATAAGAATAATCATTTTATTCATATACTAAATATTATGAATCTAAAGGTGTTGACTGGTGAGTAAAAGGGTCAATGCATAATATCTATGTATGAATAAGCAATATATATACCAACACGGGTATATCGGCTTTATGACACGAAACCGCCTAGCTTACAGTCATAATCGGGCTTAATCATGGATTTTGTGTACGGTGTATTTTGCAGAAAGTATTTGTATTTTAACTATTATTATATTTTGTAGCCAAAGGGCTGGCTTTGTTTCTCATTGTGAAAATAAAAATTTATTTAAAAGTTCAATGACTTAGGGTTATTGCGCTGTAGTAGGACAAATAAAAGTCAGTTTGGGTAAAACTCGACAATTATTGGTCGCAGGTAAAATCGTCATTCGGGTAAAACTCCGATTTTAGACAAGTCAAAAAAGGTTATTTTTTAACTTTATCAATTACAGCAGCAATAATCAGCACAATCACAGAAGGGATCAGCCATGCTAAATTTTGTTGAGCAAGCGGTAGATTGGCAATAAAGCTTGGAAGTGCATCTTCGAAACCAGCCACTTTTAAACCATCAAAAATACCGAAAATAAACGCACATGCGGTAACAGGCGCAATAACTCCTGATGGTGAAATAAACCATTTAGAGCAGAAGCTCAGTAGGATAACGGCAATCGCAGGTGGATAAATCGCACTTAGAACAGGCACTGAAACTGCAATGAGTTTGGTTAAACCTAAGTTTGAAATCAGCAGTGAGAAACCAACTAAAATGAACACAAAAACTTTGTATGGAATTTTAGTCAATTCTGAGAAATATTCAGCACATGCGCAGGTCAAGCCAATCGCGGTCACCATACATGCAACAAAGATCATTGCAGATAGGAAATAAGCGCCCATATCACCAAAAGCATGTTGTACATATGCATGCAGGATCACTGCACCATTTGTTGCATTTGGAGCAATATCATGGCTGCCCATACCGAGTTTGAACAAGCTGATATAAACCAGTGTAAGTCCAATACCAGAAATAATACTGGCAATGACAGCATACTTAGTGACGAGCTTACTATCCGTTACACCGCGTGAAGTAATGGCTTTTACGATCACGATACCAAAAACTAAAGCGCCTAAAGTATCCATGGTTAAATAACCATTGACCACACCTTCTGAAACTGGTGCAGCCACGTAATTACCAATAGCAGGTGGAATCACACCGGCAGGGATAAAGAACGCAGAGATACCCAGTACAATGAGACCTAAGATCTTGAGTGGTGAAAGGAAATAACCCACAGTATCCAAAATTTTGTTTGGATAAAGTGAAACAATGGTCACTAATGCAAAATAAATCACGCTATAAATTAGCAGACTGTTTGCGCCGTTACCAAAATAAGAAGAGAAACCAATTTCATAAGAAACGGTAGCTGTACGAGGTGTTGCAAATAAAGGTCCAACAGCTAAGTAACACGCGACAGTAAGGATAATGCTGGCTGCTTTACCCAAAGGTGAACTTAAAACTTGAATAGAACCTTCAACACGCGACAAAGCAATAATCGTGATGACAGGTAGACCAACTGCGGTGATTAAGAAACCAAATGCAGCTAACCAAACATGTTCACCCGCTTGCTGTGCGACAATTGGTGGGAAAATAATGTTGCCTGCACCAATAAACAGTGCGAAGGTCATAAAACCTAAGGCAACAATATCCCGTGTACGAAGACTTGTCATAAAGGGGGAGATGAACTGTGAAAAAAGGCAATTTTAGTGCAATTAAGCTCGTTTTTGGAGCAAAATTTATAAATCGTATAGATAGTTTTTATAATACGAATCATGAATATATTGACAGATAAAATAATGTTTTATTTATATTTATGATAAATAAAAGAAATTTATTGTATATAAAATTTTTATAGGAATAAGTTTAGCTATTAAGATTTATCAGATATAAATCAATTGTTCTAATTTTCAGCACTAAATAGGATGCTATAAGCCGAATAAATGCAGAAATATTTGCTGAATAAAACAAAAAAAATCTAAAAGGTCTATAATTCGGTGTATTCAAATTTGAGGATATTCAGATGAAAGCTTCCAAAATCACGATTAAAACCGAGCAAGATATTGAAAAATTACGCATTTCAGGTCGTTTAGCTGCTCAGGTTTTAGAGATGATCGGGGAGTATGTCAAGCCGGGCGTGACCACTGAATATCTAGACGATATCTGTAATGATTTTATCGTCAACACACTTAAAGTGATTCCTGCCAACGTTGGCTACTATGGCTATACCAAAACCACCTGTATTTCACCGAATGAAGTGGTTTGTCATGGTATTCCTTCGAAAGAAACCGTATTGAAAGATGGTGACATTATCAATATTGATGTCGCGATCATTAAAGATGGTTATTTTGGTGATACCAGTCGCATGTACTATGTGGGTGAGGTTTCGCCTGCGGCTAAAAAGTTAGTGGAAACTACCTACGAAGCCATGGTTGCAGGGATTCATGCAGTTAAACCGGGAGCAACTTTGGGGGATGTAGGCTATGCCATTCAACAAGTTGCTCATCGTGAAGGCTACAGCATTGTACGTGAATACTGTGGTCACGGGATTGGTAAAGTTTATCATGAGCAACCAAGCGTTTTACACTATGGTCAACCGGGTCAAGGTGTCATTCTGAAAAAAGGCATGGTCTTTACCATTGAGCCGATGATCAACAGCGGTAAAGCGCGAACTAAAGAATTAAAAGACGGCTGGACAGTGATTACTGCAGACCGCTCTTTATCGGCACAGTGGGAGCATATGGTGGTTGTAACCGATAGTGGTTTTGAGTTGCTATCTCCATGGCCAGAAGGTACAGGTACATATCCTGCAATCTAAGCTAAATCGCGAATTTAATCCTGAATCTGCTGTATCTAAATGATTGAAGTTAAATTAAATTATACATGTGTATAATTTTTGACTTTAGTCTAATAATTTGTGGTGTGTATGAACGTTATAGGTTTTAAGACTAAGAGGTTTTGTCTATAGCTTAATTTATAAGGCTTTGCTTATAACTCTGAAAATCAGTTAGAGCTATTAACGATTTAATAAAGATGTATTTTATTTATATAATATGATTACAGATTCTGCTGTAGTTTCTGATTTTCTTAGTTTTTAAGTTTTCGCTTACCCATCACATGGGTAAGCTTTTTTTTGCCTAAAATTTAGCGTGTTCATGTTGGCTGAGTTTTTCAACTAAGTAATCAATGAATACTCGTACAGCAGGTAATAAGCCACGACGAGATGGATAAACAGCATGGAATATACCATGTGCAGCTTTCCATTCAGGTAACACATGAACCAAAGCACCTGATTTCACATGATCGGACACAATACTGTCGGGTAATAACACCACGCCACAATCTTGGCAGGCTAGTGCAGCTAACATCGATAGGTCAGAACCCATTACCGTTGGGTTAACTTTGATTTTTTTCTGATGCTGCTGTGCATCGGTCACAATAATATGTTGATCGAGATGCTCATCCGCCATACTTAATATTTGATGTTGTGATAAGTCTTCGGGCTGTTTGAGTTCACCAAATTTATTCAGATAGGCCTGACTGGCAAATAAGTGCTGCTCAATCGTTTCAAATTTACGAATAACTAAGTTCGGGTCATCGTCTAGATTTGAACGGACACGTAGCGCGAGATCGAAGCCTTCATTTATGATATCTACGCGGCGATTGGTCACCATCATTTGCACTTTAATTTCTGGGTACTGCTTTAAAAATTCAGGCAAAATTTTGGTCATTTCATTTTGCGCGATGGAAACAGGTAAGCTGACTTTAATTAAGCCGCGCGGCTGTGTGCTGAGATGATCAACCAAATCATGTGCGGCTTGAGCGGCATTCATCATAACTTGTGCATGGCGGTAGATATTCATACCAATATCTGTAACAGCAAAATGTCGTGAACTACGTTGAATCAGGCGGACACCTAAACGTTCTTCTAAGTTATAGACCCGACGACTCAGTTTTGATTTTGGAATATCTGTTGCACGTTCTGCTGCACTAAAACCACCATGTTCGACCACTTGGGCAAAACAATAAAAATCATCTAGATCACTCAGCACTGTTCTTATTCCATATTTGCAACGATTTAGCTAATTAACTTGAATTGTTTCATGAAGTCAATCACGTTTTGTAGTTTTTCATGTGAGAAAGTTGAGTAAAATTGCCAAGACTAAAGTCGGGTTAACCTTGTAATCGTTTCACATTAGCATGACCAAACAATAAATGTGGTGTATACATCTTTTAAATAACCGAATTTGAAGGATGTGATTTGAGTGTCGTCCTGATATATTCAAATAAAAGACCATTATGAAAGAAATTCGACATTAAAGGACAATGTCATGGAATTAAGACATTTACGTTACTTTGTCGCCGTTGTAGAAGAACAGAGTTTTACGAAGGCTGCTGAAAAGCTATTTATTGCTCAACCTCCTTTAAGTCGTCAAATTCAAAATTTAGAAGAAGAGTTGGGTGCACAGCTTTTTGAGCGTGGCAGCCGTCCTTTGAGAACCACCACCATTGGCCGTTTCTTTTATCAGCAAGCCGTGAAATTACTTTCAAATGCAGAAGAAATTAAGCTCATTACGCAGCGGGCCAGTGCTACTGAACGTACCATTAATATTGGGTATGGCGGTTCCTTACTCTGTGGTTTATTACCTCGAATCGTTTATTTGTTCCGCCAGCAATATCCACACTTAAATGTAAATTTAATTGAACTGAGTGCAGTTGATCAGATTCAGGCATTAAAAGAAGGTCGGGTTGATGCATGTTTTAGTCGAGTTCGTGTGTCGGATCAGGCGGTTAAACGTGTGCTATTGCGTGAAGAGCCTCTGATTGTTGCGGTGCATTCAAGCCATCCTTTATCTTCACAGCAGCAGATTGCATTAAATAATCTCAAAGATGAGCAGATTTTTATTTATCCTGCAACGGATGGTCAAAGTTATGCAACGCTGATCAAGTCTTTATTTTTAGAATATGGGATGGAGCCGAAACGCTTCAATACTCAAGCAGATTTGCAGCAATCACTGGGTATGGTCGCTGCGGGCGAAGGCATTTGTATTGTTCCTGAATCTGTCCAAATTATGCAGTTTAGGCATGTGAATTATGTGAAATTATCGGACAGTGCCGCCATTAGCCAAATTTATTTGATTGTGCGGAATGATGATGAAGGGGAATTGGCACGTCCTTTATTTGATTGTGTTTACCAAGTATATGATTTGGAAGCAATTGAATACGATCGTCGAGTTTTCTAACATTTGTTTTAAAATTAATTTAGATGTTAATTTCGAAATTCAATTTAGAAGCAAACAGTTAAGTAACACTTTCCTTCATACAAAAATAGGCTCAATCTTGAAAGTTTTGAGCCTATTTTTTTTATTTAGTGTTATTAGACCGCTTGTTTTAAAAACTTGGTGACTTCACGGCTAAATTTGACCGGTTCACTGAGCAATGGCGTGTGCCCCGATTTCTTAAAAATGATTTGCTCTGCATTGGTTAGGCTGTCAGCAATAATTTTTTGACCTTGGGCAGGATAGAGGATCGATTTTGCACCTGTGAAAAAAGTTGTTGGTGCGGTGAGTGCTGCAATGGCTTCACGATAATCTTCAGTATGGTTCAAATAGTTTTGAATATACCAATATAAATAGGTCACACTTTGTGAGGGTAACATCAGCTTCTGTAAAGTTGGTTGTTGGTATGCAAAACGGAAAGCGGATAAAGCATAAGGATTGCTATTTTGTAAGTCTATGAATCTTAACCAAGCGTCGACCAGACCTTGACGGTCATGTTTATTCATCTGCTGTGCAAATGGCACGGAGAGGTTGGTTGCAAGTACCTTCGAGATGTCTTCTAAAATACTTAAAAACTCATTGTGGCGTTTGCCATATAAACCATATTGCCAATCTGCATCTACTCGTATTTTAGGGGTTTGATCGATGTGTAAATAGCGTTTAATTTTTTCAGCAAACTGACCGTATTTTAAACCGTGCATGGTGGTCGTTGCCCCCATGGAGTAGGCAATCACCGTGATTTTATCGTAACCAAGCTGGGAAACTAAGCTGTCAATATCTCGCCAATGGCTTGAAATGGTGTCCGTATTTGGAATTTGACAATGTTTAGAGCCGCCAAATCCACGCCAGTCTGGAATGATAAATTTAAAATGCTTTCGGTGTTGATATAGAAAAGGGTGCCATTGCCAACTTTGCATGCCCAGTCCAGATAAAACCAGGATGGGTTCTCCTTGACCATATTCACGAACATACAGTTGTTGTTGATCTGGCATTGTATAGTGTGGCATGCGGCTTCCTATTTATTTTTTGTTTTAGCGATTAAATTTATGCAACTGTGGAATGATGGTTTCAAGCCATTTGATCCAACCGATTTCCAAATCAATCCCAAGCTGTAAAATCATTTTATGAATGTACAAAGTACGGTCTTCATCATGCGCATGTGCAAAGTCTTTTGCAAAAATAGACTGGTACACTTTTAGTTTTTCTTTGTGAATTTCTAGGTGACGTTCTAATTCGGGTAATACGCCGTTTGTGCCCAGTTGAGCTTCAGCACGTAAACGAACCATTAACTCTTCACGTAACTGAGCCGGAGGGCTTTGCTCAACCATCCAATTGGCTAATTCAACACGTCCAAGCTGTTCAACTTGGTAGGTTTTTTTACGGGTTGTACTGTGGTCATCTTCAATGGTGCTGATCCAGCCTTTTTGCTGCATACCACTGAGTTCACGGTAGATTTGCTGATGTGTCGCATTCCAAAAAAAGCCCATAGAGCGGTCAAAACGGCGTGCAAGGTCAATTCCTGTACTCGGTTTTTCAAGTAAGCTCGTGAGTAAAACATGGGCTAAAGACATATATGGCTCAGTCAAAATAGTTTTGTACTTTTTATTATGCAACATGTTGCATAAAAATCAAATCTCGCATATAAATTAGTGCAACAAGTTGCAAAAATCTTGTATGCGTAGATGGAAATAGAAAGCTCGTATACAAGCGAAGATAAAAATAGCCAGCTTTTCAGCACGCTAAGGAGAAAAAATGTCAAATTATCCAAATTTATTGGCACCACTAGATTTAGGTTTTACAACGCTAAAGAACCGTGTATTGATGGGTTCTATGCATATCGGCCTTGAAGAAGCACCGGGTGGCTATGAACGCATGGCAGCTTTTTACGCTGAGCGTGCGAAAGGTGGTGTAGGTCTGATTGTAACTGGTGGTATTTCTCCCAATGATGATGGTGTGACATTTGCTGGTGGTTCAAAATTAGACTCTTTAGAAGAAGCAGAAAAACATAAAGTGATTACGCAGGCGGTACATGATTCTGGCGGTAAAATTGCGATGCAGATTTTGCATACAGGTCGCTACTCGTATCAAGCCAATAATGTTGCACCTTCATCTATTCAAGCACCAATTAACCCAGTAAAACCGCAAGCTTTAAGCACAGCAGACGTCGAACGCACGATCAATGATTTTGCCAAATGTGCTCAGTTAGCACAGACAGCGGGTTATGACGGTGTAGAAGTCATGGGGTCAGAAGGTTATTTAATTAATGAGTTTATTGCTGCACGTACCAACCACCGTGATGATGAATGGGGTGGCAGTTATGAAAACCGGATTCGTTTTCCAATTGAGATCGTGCGTCGTACGCGTGAATTAGTCGGTGAAAATTTTATTATTATTTACCGTCTTTCTATGTTGGATTTGGTTGAAGGCGGTTCGACTTTCGAAGAAGTTGTGCAACTTGCAAAAGCCATTGAAAAAGCTGGTGCAACCATTATCAATACCGGTATTGGTTGGCATGAAGCGCGTATTCCGACCATTGCAACCAAAGTACCACGTGCTGCATTTACATGGGTGACCAAGAAATTAAAAGGTATTGTGAATGTTCCTTTAATCACCTCAAACCGTATCAATACCCCTGAAATGGCTGAGCACGTACTTGCTTCGGGTGATGCAGATATGGTGTCCATGGCACGTCCAATGCTGGCTGACCCACGTTTTGTGGAAAAAGCAGAACAAGGTCGTAGTGATGAAATTAATACCTGTATTGGTTGTAACCAAGCCTGCCTAGATCATATTTTTTCGATGAAAATTGCAACATGTTTGGTTAACCCTCAAGCCTGCTATGAAACTGAACTGATATTTAAAGAATCTGCACAGGTGAAAAATATCGCTGTGATTGGTGCGGGACCTGCGGGTTTAAGCTTTGCAACTTATGCAGCAGAACGTGGTCACAATGTAACGGTTTTTGAAGCTTCAAGCCAAATTGGTGGGCAGTTTAATATTGCGAAAACGATTCCTGGTAAAGAAGAGTTTTATGAAACGCTGCGCTATTTCAAACGCAAAATAGAACTATTGCCTCAGATTAAATTGGTACTGAACCATACGGCAACCTATGAAGAATTAGCTCAGTCTGAGTTTGATGACATCGTGGTGGCGACGGGTGTAACACCGCGTCAGTTAGATATAGATGGTATTGATCATCCAAAAGTATTGAGTTATTTACAAGTTTTACGTGAGCGTCAACCAGTTGGCAAACGTGTAGCGATCATTGGTGCAGGCGGTATTGGTTTCGATACGGCTGAATATTTAACGCATGAAGGTGAAAGCGGTAGCCTCAATCCTGAGAAATTTTATGATGAATGGGGAATTGATACCACTTATGCGCAAGTCGGTGGCTTGAAACATCCAGACGTCGAAGAATCGCCGCGTCAAGTGTATTTATTGCAGCGTAAGGCTAAATCGGTCGGTGCTGGCTTAGGTAAAACCACGGGTTGGATTCACCGTACAGGTTTGAAACACCGCGATGTGAAAATGATTGCGGGTGCAAGCTACGATAAAATTGATGATCAAGGTTTGCATATTACCGTTGATGGTCAACCACGTATTTTAGATGTTGATCATGTGGTGATTTGTGCAGGTCAGGAATCCTATACCGCGATGTATGAACAGCTACAAGCAGATGGAAAAAATGTGCATCTGATTGGTGGCGCGAAAGAAGCGGGTGAGTTAGATGCTAAACGTGCCATTCGTCAAGGTGCAGATTTGGCTGCGGTGATTTAATCAGCCTCATACTTAACCACGACAACTACATTCAATTTAATATGCAGTTGTCGTGCTTCCTCTCCATTTTGAGAGGAGTTTGAGGAAAGGGAAATGATTCATCAACAAAAAAAGGACATAAACATGACTATTGAAATAACAAAAAAATCTGTTGCACGTTGGCACGAAATGCTCGACACACGGGATATGAATATTTTAAATGAACTCTTGGCAGAGGATGTGGTGTTTCGTTCACCTGTCGCGTTTAACCCATATCCAGGTAAGCCTGTAGTAACTTTTATTTTGACCAATGTGATTCAAATTTTTGAAAATTTTACCTATCACCGTGAGTTTTACTCAGAAGATGGTTTAAATGTGGTGCTTGAGTTTTCTGCCAATGTTGGCGAGAAAAAATTAAAAGGGATCGACATGATTCAGTTTAATGAACAAGGACAGATGATTGATTTTGAAGTCATGCTCCGTCCGAAAAGTGGCTTGGAAGCATTGGCGGCGAAAATGGGTGAGCGCATTATGCAATATCAGCCTTGAATCTGCTGATTTTTAAATGCTCATCACAGAATGATAAAAAGCATGATGGATATTGTCATGCTTTTTGCTTATGAGGTTTAAGTAAACAAATATTGCTAGTGAGATATGGTTTTGTAGATACGTTTGTTTAATGGGCCTTGTTGGTCAAAGTGAAAAGATTGAAATGATTTGCTGTAGTGCGAAGCGAGGTGAAGGTAAGGTCAATGAATAATGTGATGCATAAAGGGCGTCTGGCTCTTTTAAATTTTGTAGATCATGCCATCGGTGCGGAAATACCACAGCTTTATTATCATCCTGAAGGGCAAATGCAACATGTGCTGCCGAAGTTAAAGCAACTACATGAAAAATATCGTCCTACGCCTTGGCTGTCGAATACCCATGCACATTTACTGTATTTTGATGTCATTAAAAAGCGTCAAGTGAAGCTTAAATATGATGCCATAGAGCAGCTAACCATGGCTGATGGTGGAATCACAGCCATTGCATGGTTGGGTTTGGATTTACCTGCGGATGTGCCAACTGTGGTGCTCATGCATACGATTACGGGAACGCCTGAAAGTATGCGAGAAGTGGTTCGGGATCTTCATCTATATACAGGTTGGCGCATTGCGCTATGTTTAAGACGCGGTCATGCCAATTTACCTATGCCTGTTGCCAAAATAAATTTATTTGGTTCAACCGATGACCTGCGTGAACAGATTGCCTTTATTCAGCAGAAATTTCCCGAATCGAATTTATTTGGCGTCGGTTCATCTGCAGGAACGGGGTTATTGGTCCGCTATTTAGGCGAACAAGGTGAGGAAACACCACTTAAAGCGGCTTTTGCTTTATGTCCGGGCTATGACACCGAGCTTGGCTTTAAAAATGTCCATCCTTTTTACAGTAAAATGATGACCAAGAAGCTCTTTCAGAAATTTGTAGAACCCTATTCTGCAACATGGTCAACGACTCCATCTATAATTGAAGTCCTAAAAAGTAAAGATCTGGCGCAGTTTGAACGTACATATTTTCAAATGGCGGGTTTTACTGATTATGAAAGTTATGCCAAATCCACCAACCCAATTTATGTATTTGAAAATCTTAAAATTCCTTTGATGATTTTAAATGCCGAAGATGATCCTGTTTGCCACATTCAAAACTTTGAGCCCTATAAAGAATTAATTCGTTCTTTGCCGAATGTGGTGGTGGTGACCACCAAAAAAGGCAGTCACTGTGGTTATTATGAAGGTCTAGTGGAAACCCATTCATGGGCAACCAAATTGATGGCAGATTTTTTAAAGTTATATGCGAATTAAAAAATAGCCTATTTTTAATAGGCTATTTTTTGTGAAATTACTCAGCTTGTGCGCAACATGCAGATGTTTGAGGTTTAAGCTTCATTTGAATCAATACTAAAATCAACGCTATAGCGCTCAGTGTAGCGCCTGCATAAGACACCGCGGCATAGCTGAGGTTAAGATTTAGCACTGCGGCACCTGCAACAGCACCCAAAGCATTTCCAAGATTAAATGCACCAATATTCACTGAAGAAGCGAGGCCTGGTGCATCGTGAGCGACTGTCATAACACGCATTTGTAAAGGTGGTACAACGGCAAAGGCTGCTGCTCCCCAGATGATTAATGCAATCGCCGCGCCAATGGTGGATGTTGCTAAAATTGGAAATAACAGCATCATCAGCATGAGTAAGACTAAAAAGCCAATCAAGGTTTTATCTAAGGATTGATCTGCAAACTTACCACCGAAATGGTTACCAATTGAAAATCCGATCCCGATTAAGACCAACATGAAAGTGATAAGTTCAGGGCTTGCATGGGTAAAGACTTTTAAGCTCGGTGCGATATAGGTATAGAGCGCGAACATAGCTCCAGCACTCATTACTGTGGTGAGCAGTGCTAAAACAACAGGCATGCGTGTTAATACTTTTAACTCTGCTCGTACATCAGGTTTTTCGGTCTGTTGCTGATGGGGCAGTGCTTTCCATAATGCCAACATGGTGATGATGCCAAGTAAGGTGATGGCCGCAAAAGACATACGCCAACCGATATTTTGACCCACCCACGTTGCGAGGGGCACACCGCCAATATTGGCAATGGTCAAGCCCATAAACATCATAGCAACAGCACTGGCTTGTTTATCTTTCGGAACAACACTCGCTGCAACCATAGAACCTAAGCCAAAAAATGCACCATGATTTAAGCTGGTGACTAAGCGTGCCGTCATTAAACCGAGATAATTGGGTGCAATCGTTGCCAAAATATTACCGATGGTAAAGATTGCCATTAGTAAAATAAGGGCAGTGCGTTTTGGAAAACGTGCTAACCATAAGGTCATTAATGGGGCACCAATCATGACGCCAACGGCATAGGCACTAATCAGTAAGCCCGCTTGAGGAATGGAAACCGATAAATCTGCTGCGATTTCAGGCAAAAAACCCATCGGTGAAAATTCTGTTGTGCCAATTGCAAAAGCACCTACGGCTAATGCAATTAATGGAAAATTGAATTTCATATTAAATATCCCACACTGGAGCAAGTTCAGGTGGGTTCACTTCACGCGCATTTCTGTCTAGTGTGGTAATGGCCTGCATCTGTTCTGGTGTTAAATGAATCTCTTGAGCTTTTAAATTACTGATTAAATGTTCACGTTTGGTTGATGATGGAATCACGGCATAACCTTTTTGCAGTGCCCATGCGAGTGCAATTTGGGCCGAAGTGACTTGGTGTTCGGCCGCAATATTTAACAGGGTTGGGTCTTGCAAAACTTTGCCATAAGCCAAGGTCATATAGGATGTGGCATCTATATTGTTCGTTTGCAGATAATTGACCAATTTTTGATTTTGCAAATATGGACTAAGTTCAATTTGATTGGTTGCAATATTTTCTAGCCCGATGTGATCAATGGCTTGTTGAGTGAGCTCAATATTAAAATTAGATACACCAATATGTTCAGTCAAACCTTGTTTTTTTGCTTCAAGTAAATGTCCCATTAATTCAGGAATATCGACTCCTAGAGCAGGTGCTGGCCAATGAATAAGTGTGAGGTTAACTGCATCAGTCCTCAATTTAATTAAACTGTCTTTTAGACTGGGTATTAGTTTGTCGGCAGCATAATTTTCAGTCCAAATTTTCGTGGTTAAGAAAATATCAGCTAGATTGACCTGACTTTCATGGAGTGCTTGGCCTACTTCTGCTTCATTAGCGTAAATTTGTGCGGTGTCTACAGCACGATATCCTACCTCTAAGGCTGTTTTAACTGAATGAATGACAGTTTCACCTGCCAAACGGAAGGTACCGACACCAAATTGGGGAACAATCATCAGGAATTCTCTTTTTTGAATTGATGCTATTGTGCTGCTAATTTTAATGAAGAAAAATGCATGAATTTGGAATATATTATTGATTAAAAATCACGAATCGAATAAGCAATGAAATCGACAATTGAGGAGCTGCAGGCTTTTACTGTTATTGTAGATAGCGGCTCTATTATTAAAGCAGCAGAAAGACTAGATCAAACAGCATCTGGTGTAAGCCGCGCATTACAGCGTCTGGAATCTAAATTAAATGTAACCCTGTTGGAACGAACAACCCGCAAAATTAAGCTGACGCAGGAGGGGCAATTATTTTTAGCTAAAACACGGCGGATATTGAATGATTTGAGCGAAGCGGAAGATTCCCTGCTGAAATTAGATGCAGATATATCGGGTTTGGTGCGAGTCGATTCTGCGATTTCGTTTATTCTGCATATGATCGTTCCCTTGATTCCAGAATTTAATGCGCGTTATCCGCATATACAAATTGAATTGGTGAATCATGATCAAGTGATTGACTTATTAGAGCATAAAGCGGATGTCGCAATTCGCTTTGGAAAATTAAACGATTCAAGTTTGCATGCAAAACTCATCTATAAGAGTCGATTGTGTTTGGTGGCGAGTCCTGAATATCTTCAGCAGCATGGACGACCGCAAAATGCTGATGAGCTAACAGCACATGCTTTACTTGGATTTAGTCAAATTACCCATATGAATACTTGGCCGTTCCAAGTCGCAGGGAAGCCCCTGACGATCCGACCCAACATCAAGGCATCAAATGGTGAAACACTACGGGAGCTTGCGATTCATGGGATGGGCATCGCTTGTCTATCGATTTTTATGTTAGAAAAAGACATTGCAGAAGGGCGATTGGTACAACTTTTAGACGATCAAATTGAGCCACATGAACAGCTTATTCATGCTGTCTATTATCAACAAGAGCATTTACCGAAACATGTTCGTTTATTTATTGAATATTTAGCTGAAAAATTACAAGAATAGTTGTGAGAAAAAACAGTGCATCGTCGGGTACAGATTTTTATTTACATAGAAACAATAAAAAACCCGACTTTTGCCGGGTTTTTTTGATCATTTGTTTGATAAAACTTCGATCTTAGTTCTCTAAGGCTGGTGTTGCAGCAGCAATGGCAGCAGCTACGGCGTCATCTTCAGACTGTGCAGAACCTGAGTTTTGTTTAGGTTGAGCAGCTTGCGCAGGTTTTTCTGCTGCTTTAGGTGCTTCTGCTTTTGGAGCTGGAGCTTCTGCAGGAGGAGTAGGTTCACGACGAATTTCAGTTGTTGTATTCGGTGTTTCTTCACGAATCACTTCAACTTGCTGTTGAGTCGTTTCTTCAACAACTGGTTGTTCTTCAACTGGTTCTAATTGTGTAGGTACAGATGCTGTTGGTTCAGATGCTGCAACTTCAACCTGTTCCTGTTCTTCTTCTTTTGGTGCTTCTTTTTTTACACATGCTGTAAGAAGTAGACCTGTTGCGATTGCACCGCAGATTAAAAGTTTCTTATTCATAATTACACAAAACAAAAAAGTGTGGATTGGATAACTGCATTATAACAGCAAATAAGAATATAGAAATGATAAGAACTTACTCTAAATTTTTATGATAATTGCTGTTACAATAGCCAATTGTTAATTGTTCTATGAATTGATGCGGAATGACTTTGCTTTCTTGGTACAGAGTAAAGTAAAATCGCACAACATTGTAGGCCAATTTAGGCTCCATTGTACGAGAAACTTAATGACCCATTTTATTTTCGTTACTGGTGGTGTTGTATCATCACTAGGTAAAGGTATTTCAGCTGCATCAGTGGCTGCGCTTTTAGAAGCCCGTGGTTTAAAAGTAACCATGGTAAAAATGGATCCATACATTAATGTCGATCCAGGGACTATGAGTCCATTCCAACACGGTGAAGTTTTTGTCACAGAGGATGGTGCTGAAACTGACTTAGACTTGGGTTATTACGAACGTTTCTTGCGTCGTGCGAAAATGACCAAACTGAACAACTTTACTTCAGGACGAGTGTACCAAGATGTCTTGAATAAAGAACGTCGTGGTGACTACCTCGGTGGTACAGTTCAAGTTATTCCACATATTACTGACAATATTAAAGAACGTGTTCTTCGCGCAGGTGAAGGCTATGACGTTGCGATCGTTGAGATCGGCGGTACAGTAGGTGACATTGAATCTCTCCCATTCATGGAATCTGTACGTCAACTTATGGTCGAACTCGGTCATAAGCGCACAATGTTAATGCACTTAACTTTACTCCCATACATTAAGTCAGCTGCTGAATTAAAAACCAAACCAACTCAACACTCTGTAAAAGAGCTTTTATCGATTGGTATTCAACCAGACATCCTGATCTGCCGTACAGAGCATGATGTTGATGCTGATACTACACGTAAAATCGCGTTATTTACGAACGTTGAAGCACGTGCAGTTGTGGTATGTAAAGATGCGCGTTCAATTTACCAAATTCCACGTACTTTCTATGAACAAAACGTTGACGATTTAATTTGTGAACGTTTTGGTTATAACGATCTTCCAGAAGCTGATCTTACAGACTGGGATAACGTTGTAGATGCATTATTGAACCCTGAATACACAGTTCGTGTAGCGATGGTTGGTAAATACGTTGAACTTCCAGATGCATACAAATCTGTAAACGAAGCACTTTTACATGCGGGTATTCAAAACCGTGTGAAAGTTCAAATCGATTACGTCAATGCAGAAGAACTTGAAAGCCAAGATGTAAACGACGTATTAAAAGACGCGGATGCAATCTTAGTTCCAGGTGGTTTTGGTGAACGTGGTACAGAAGGCAAAATGAAAGCGATTCGTTTTGCACGTGAAAACGGTGTACCGTTCCTCGGCATCTGTTTAGGTATGCAGTTGGCTGTGATCGAATATGCGCGCAACGTTGCGGGTATTAGCGATGCAACTTCAACTGAATTTAACCGTTCTACAAAATCACCATTGATTGGTCTAATCACTGAATGGTTAGATGAGCGCGGCGAAGTTCAACAACGTAATGCAGATTCTGACTTAGGCGGCACAATGCGTCTGGGTGCTCAAAAATCTGAATTGGTTGCGGGAACAAAAACTGCACAAGTGTACGGTTCTGAAGAGATCGTTGAACGTCATCGTCACCGTTATGAAATGAACAACCGTTATATCCCAGTGCTTGAAGAAAAAGGCATGAAGATTTCAGGTTATTCTCCGGTACAACGTCTCGTTGAAACTGTTGAAATTCCTGCACATCCTTGGTTTGTTGCGGTACAATTCCACCCAGAATTTACCAGCTCACCACGTGATGGTCACCCATTATTTGCTGGCTTTATTGATGCTGCTAAAAAACAGTATCAAAAAACCAAGTAATGGCATTGTAGGACTAAACTAGGAAGTTTAAATGTCACAATTAAAACCACAAGAAATTGTACGTTTAGGCGATATACAAATGGCAAATCATTTGCCATTTGTACTATTCGGCGGCATGAACGTACTTGAGTCAAAAGACCTTGCTTTTGAAATTGCTGAAACCTATGTGGATATCTGCAAACGCTTGGATATTCCATATGTGTTTAAAGCAAGTTTTGATAAAGCCAATCGTTCAAGCTTGAACTCTTTTCGTGGCCCAGGCCTGGAAAAAGGAATCGAGTGGTTAGCTGACATTAAAAAACACTTTAATGTGCCGATTATTACTGACGTACATGAACCATACCAAGCTGCGCCTGTTGCTGAAGTTGCGGATATTATCCAGCTTCCTGCATTTTTAAGCCGTCAGACTGACCTTGTTGAAGCGATGGCGAAAACTGATGCCATCATTAACATCAAAAAAGCACAGTTCCTCGCACCACACGAAATGCGTCATATTCTGCATAAGTGTTTGGAAGCAGGAAATGACAAACTGATTCTTTGTGAACGTGGTTCAGCATTTGGTTACAATAATTTAGTTGTAGACATGTTGGGCTTTGACATCATGAAAGAAATGAATGTCCCTGTGTTCTTTGATGTTACGCATGCGCTTCAAACGCCGGGTGGTCGTGCGGATTCTGCAGGTGGTCGTCGTGCGCAAATCACGACACTGGCACGTGCAGGTATGGCGACTGGTTTAGCTGGTTTGTTCTTAGAAGCTCATCCAGATCCAGAAAATGCCAAATGTGACGGTCCATGTGCGCTACGCATGTCACAGTTGGAGCCTTTCTTGGCACAGTTAAAAGAACTCGATACCTTGGTTAAAGGTTTCGCAAAGTTAGATACACACTAATTCGATACACATTGATGCGTCACTTTTGACGCATCATTTTTATTAATCAACTGAGGAATTGTTCATGAGCCAAATCGTTGACATTCGTGCACGTGAAATTTTGGACTCTCGTGGTAACCCTACCATCGAAGCAGACGTAATCTTAGCCTCTGGCGTTGTAGGCCGTGCATGTGCACCATCTGGTGCTTCAACTGGTTCTCGTGAAGCTTTAGAACTTCGTGACGGCGACAAAGCTCGTTACTTAGGTAAAGGCGTTAAAACTGCGGTTAACAACGTTAACACAGTAATTCGTGATGCATTGTTGGGTAAATCAGTATTCGAACAAAAAGACATTGATAACACAATGATCGCGCTTGACGGTACTGAAAACAAAGAAAAATTAGGTGCGAACGCAACTTTAGCGGTATCGCTAGCTGCTGCACGCGCTGCTGCTGATGAAAAGAAAATTCCACTTTTCCAATACATCGCAGACCTTCGTAATAACAGCATTTTGACTATGCCTGTTCCAATGATGAACATCCTAAATGGTGGTTCACATGCAGACAACAATGTAGACATTCAAGAATTTATGATTGAGCCAGTTGGCTTCACTTCATTCTCTGAAGCTTTACGCGCTGGTGCTGAAATTTTCCATTCTTTAAAATCAGTTTTAAAGAAACAAGGTCTAAATACTGCAGTTGGTGATGAAGGTGGTTTTGCACCGAACCTTCGTTCTAACGAAGAAGCAATTACAGTAATTCTTGAAGCAATTGAAAAAACTGGCTACAAAGCTGGTTCTGACATTATGCTTGCGCTTGACTGTGCATCTTCAGAATTCTACAAAGATGGTCAATACATCCTTGCAGGTGAAGGCAATAAAGCATTCACAAGCAACCAATTTGCTGACTACCTTGCTGGTTTTGCAAAACAATACCCAATCATCTCAATTGAAGATGGTTTAGACGAGTCTGATTGGGAAGGTTGGTCTTACCTCACTTCAATCCTTGGCGACAAAATCCAATTGGTTGGTGATGACCTATTCGTTACGAATCCTAAAATTCTTCAACGTGGTATCAATGAAAAAGTGGGTAACTCGATTCTGATCAAGTACAACCAAATCGGTACGTTGACTGAAACTCTAGATGCAATCTACCTTGCAAAAGCAAATGGTTACACTACAGTAATTTCACACCGTTCTGGTGAAACTGAAGATTCAACTATTGCAGATCTTGCAGTGGGTACAGCAGCGGGTCAAATCAAAACTGGTTCACTTTGCCGTTCTGACCGTGTAGCGAAATATAACCAATTACTTCGTATTGAAGAATTGACTAATGCTGCATATCGCGGTAAAGCTGAGTTCAAAGGTTTGAACTAAGCATATCATGCTATCTATGTTAAATGTATTTGACTCCAAAGCGAGTAAAGCATTGTTGGGCCTTGCGATCTTTTTGATCGCAGGGTTTCAATATTTATACTGGTTCGGTGAAGGTGGTTATCATCAACATCAACAACTGAGTCAGAAAATACAACAACAAGTCGAACTCAATGACGAATTAAAAGAACGAAATCGCGTGCTTGCCGCTGAAGTATACGATTTAAAAAATGGCGTTGAAGCTATTGAAGAGCATGCTCGTCTAGATTTAGGTTTAATTAAACCGCATGAGACTTTCGTACAGATGAGTACGATTAGTACTCAGTACAAACCAATTTATATTGATCCAAACGCAAAAGTAGACCTACGTACCAATGAGTCAGAACCAGCCGAACTTCCACCAGAACCTTAAATTGTGGGCCATTATTCCTGCTGCTGGTTCAGGAGGTCGATTTTCTAAAACTGAACTAAAACAATATCAAAACATTGCGGGTCTAACTGTGCTTGAACACACAGTTGCACGTCTCAACCAATTGCCGTTGATGGGTTATGTATTGGCTATAGGCGAGCAAGATAATATTGCTCAGACTTTGGCACTAGCAAATCAAGATAAGGCACATTTTTGTTTAGGCGGTGCAGAGCGTGTGCATTCTGTACTCAATGCATTGCAATATCTATCTAGGATTGCCAATGATGATGATTGGGTATTTGTTCATGATGCAGCACGACCATGTGTCTCGCAGTTGAGTCTAGAAGATTTAGTTCAATCGGCAGTCGATTCGGAGCAAAGTGCGATTCTCGCAATTCCCGTACGCGATACCTTAAAACGAGTTGAAACAGCACCACTTATATCAACAACGGTAGATCGTTCAACTTTATGGCAAGCGCAGACACCACAAATTGCCAAATTGGGTGTACTTAAAAATGCCATTGAACAAGCGCTTGCCGCTGGTGCGACCATCACAGATGAAGCAAGTGCCTTAGAATTTGTCGGTGAGCAAGTTAATGTCGTGCAAGGTCGTTCGGACAATATTAAAATTACCTATCCTGATGACTTGGAATTGGCACGTTTAATTTTAGCGTCTCAAGTGAATAGATGATTATTTCAAGGAATATTTAAGGGACAGTGATTTTTACTGTCGCTTTAATCTATAATTCCCGCATCCTTTTTAGATCTGTTTCGCAATGATCCCTTCTCAACAGTATCGTTTTTTACGTCAGTCATTACGCGATGGCCGCAGTATAAAACACGATTCTTCTCGATGGGCTAAACTTCATTTAGACCCGTGGTTACTTTGCTTCTTGGTACTCAATGCAATATTGGGGCTGATGGTTGTCTATAGTGCGACCGCGGAAGATTCGGGAATGGTACTACGTCAAGCCACAAGTTTTGGTGTGGGCTTTATTGTGATGCTGATCTGCGCGCAAATTCCACCCAAAGTTTACCAATCTATGAGTCCGTACTTATATGCCATCGGTATATTTTTACTGTTGTTGGTTCTGGTCATTGGTGAAAAAAGGATGGGGGCGAAACGCTGGATTAGCTTGCCGGGTATCGGCAGTATGCAGCCGAGTGAGTTTATGAAATTTGCCATGCCACTCATGATGGCGTGGTATTTTGCGCGAAAACCATTTCCACCGAAATTTTTACAAATTGTCGGGGCATTAATTTTATTATTGATTCCATTTGCATTGGTCGCTTTACAGCCTGACTTGAATATCGGTTTGATTATTCCGGGTATTTTTGTTTTATTTTTAAGTGGTATGTCTTGGCGTTTAATTGCAGGTGCTTTAACAGCCTTGGCAATTGCAGCACCTGTACTCTGGATGTTCTTTTTGCAGGAATATCAAAAAAAACGTGTACTGACGTTATTTGACCCTGAATCTGACGCGCTTGGTGCAGGTTGGAACATTATTCAATCTAAAATTGCCATTGGATCAGGTGGTTTAATGGGTAAGGGTTATACTGAAGGGACGCAGTCGCACTTGGGCTATCTGCCAGAGCATCATACTGACTTTATCATGTCGACCTATGCAGAAGAATTTGGCTTTATTGGTGTATTTCTTTTATTTAGTTTGTTTACAGCAATTATTATTCGCTGTCTGATTATTGGACTAAATTGCTTCCATAATTTTGGACGACTCTATGCAGGAGCGATAGGATTAACTTTCTTCTTTTTTGTATTTTTAAACTCGGGTATGGTTAGCGGTATTTTGCCTGTAACAGGCGATCCATTGCCTTTGATGAGTTATGGGGGTACAGCAGTCATATCCATGCTTGCAGGGATGGGGATTGTGATGTCGATTCATACGCATCGTTAAATTTTAAAGCTGGAATTAATCCGGCTTTTTTTATATTTTAAATTTTGGCATTTAAAAAATGGAAGCTGATGTTGATAGATATTTTTCGTGATTCTGAATCGATGTTGGATGAGCTATATAATGAGTTAAATCATTCAGCATTTATTGGTGGCGTGCAGCGACTTGATTTGGTCTATGAATGTTGTGAATTATCCATGGAGCATGGTGAAGCCATTTTACAACTTTTAGAATCATGCCAAGATATATCTGCACTCGCATTATTTCGAATTCAATTTGAAGCTGTGGTGAGGGCATATTGGTTACTAATGGTCGCCTCTAATATAGAAATTCAGAAATTTGAAATTCAACGAGAAGAAGAGTTACTTCAGAATGTGAAAATTCCTACCGCAGCTGAAATGATTACAAAGTTAGAAAATGTTGTAGAAATTAAGCATATTGTTGAAATGTTTAAAGAGTTTAAGTTCTATTCGTTAAAGCATTTGCATTCGATTGTGCATACTGGTCGAAACTCATTAATTCAGCGAAAAGCTGGGTTGGCGGATGCTCAGCGCATAATAATAGTGAAGCAAGTCAATGGATTTATCATAATGGCAGCTCAAATTTTGCTAAAGCATGCCGCTAAAGAAAAATATATTCATCATATCCATGAAAAATTTAGAAACTGTTTTCAAATGCAAGACGATATTACAGCAGAAAAAAAAGCCGAAATTGATCGCAAATATAATAAAGCCCTCAAGTGAGGGCTTTATTTAGATATCAATTAATGTAGGAACCATGTGTAGTAGCCCCATAACATGAGTGGCCAAGCGAGGAAAGGGCTAAAAAGCCATTTCCAGAACCAATGGTGTGGCGTAAAACCCACACCATGCACAAAACCACCTGAAATACCTATCATGATGAACATCAGCGCTCGATGGCTATATCCACCATTGTCATCCAGCATGGCAGCAGGATGTACAAGTAACACGGCTGCCAAAGGAAAAGCTAACAGGCAGGAAATGACCATTGCAAATTTATTTGGCTTCTTTTCTACAAGTGATTTTTCTACAGCAGCATCAGTCATTTGTTATTCCTCATCTAGATCTTGATGATGTTCGATGTAAAGCGCACTAAGTACACCTGCAAAACATGCCATCAAAATACCGAGAATCCAAGCAAAATACCACATCGTCTTTTCTCCTTAGACACAGCCTTAGTATAGGCTGTGTGAATTCTCTTCAATATGTTTGTTTGTGACCACACCCCACATCTTGTAGTAACACCAAGTTGTGTAGCACAGGATAATTGGGACAAAAATACATGCGGCAACTGTCATCACAGTCAGGGTATTTTTACTTGATACCGCATCCCACATAGTCAAACTTACAGTTGGGTTGATGCTCGATGGCATAAGGAAAGGGAACAATGCAAAACCAGCAGTTAAGATTGCACCAATGACTGCCAAGCTTGAACCAAGGAAGCTGAAACCTGCTTTGCCTTTACCTGCGGCAAGGATGATGATCAGTGCACCTAAAATAGCCATGATTGGCGCAATCATAGTAATCGGATAAGTACTGTAATTGTTCATCCAACCTGGGTTGGCATTGGTGATCACTTCTTTAGCCAATGGGTTTGCAACGCCATTTGTGTCAAACGGTTGCGCTAATGTGTAGCCTTGGATATTACCGAAGTATAACCATGCGCCAGCCAGTAAGAAGCAAACCAAAAATACGATACCCATAAGCTGAGTCGCTTTTGCTGAGCGTGCACGTAGGTCGCCGTCTGTACGAAGCATGAGCCATGCACCACCGTGTGCGCAAAGCATAGATAAACTCACGATACCGCAAACTAAAGCGAATGGGTTAAGCAGCGCAAAGAAGCTACCTGTATAAGTTGAGCGAACAGTTTCGTCCATAGTGAATGGAACACCAAGGAACATATTACCAAAGGCAACACCAAATACGAGGGCAGGAACGGCACCACCAATTGCTAAACCCCAGTCCCAAGAATTACGCCACTTGGTATTTTCGAGTTTAGAACGGTAGTCAAAACCGACTGGACGTAAGAAGAGAGCGAAGAGTACCAGTAACAGTGCCCAGTACATGCCTGAGAATGCAGTCGCATATACCATTGGCCATGCTGCAAACAGCGCACCACCGGCAGTAATAAACCACACTTGGTTACCGTCCCAGTGTGGGGCAATCGTATTGATTGCCGCACGACGTTCTTCGTCTTTTTTACCTACGAATGGCATGATCGCCATTGAGCCCATATCGAAGCCATCGGTGAGGGCGAAGCCGATCAGTAGGACACCGACTAATACCCACCAAATGATTTTGAGTAATTCATATTCGATCATGCTTGAGCCTCCTCATTTGCCTTTTTTGCAGCTTCAAGTTTCTCGAAGTGGTATTTACCAGTATGTAGAGAACTTGGGCCAAGGCGTGAGAATTTAATCATTAAGTACATTTCAATGATCAGCAGTACAGTGTAGAACGCTGCCAATGCAAGGATAGAACCCCATACATCACCTGTACTTAAGCTAGAAGCTGAAAGATGTGTAGGTAGAACTTCACCGATAGTCCAAGGTTGACGACCAACTTCGGCAACATACCAACCTGTTTGTGCTGCAATCCAAGGTAATGGCAGGGCAAATAAAGCAAACTTTAATAACCAAGGTTTGTTTTCTGCATTACGTTTACCGACAGCAAAGGTAGCAAGTACGAACAGAAGGAGCATTAAGAAACCAGAAGCAACCATTGCACGGAATGCCCAGAACAAGCTTGGGACATGTGGAATAGTGTCTTTTGCAGCTGCTTTGATTTGTTCGTCAGAAGCATCGACAACTTTGTCTGTGTATTTTTTCAGAAGCAGACCATAACCCAAGTCTTTTTGAGACTCAGCAAATGCTGCTTTAAGTTCAGGAGAAGTATCGCCTGCACGAAGTTGTTCTAACTGCGAGTAAGCCACCATACCGTTACGAATACGCGCTTCGTGTTGTACGATCAGGTCTTTAATACCTGTCACTTCTTTGTCAGTTGAACGTGTTGCGATAATCCCCATGACATAAGGAATTTTGATCGCGTAGTCAGTAGACATGGTTTCTTTATTTGGAATACCGAACAAAGTAAATGGCGCTGGAGCTGGGTGAGTGTCCCATTCAGCTTCAATCGCAGCTAGTTTAGTTTTTTGTACGTCACCAATTTCATAACCAGATTCATCACCCAGTAAGATCACCGAAAGTGTAGACGCTAAACCAAAGATAGCAGCGATGGCGAATGAGCGACGCGCAAATGGCAAGTCACGCTTTTTCAATAAGTAGTAACTTGAAATTGCCAGTACGAAAATAGCACCAGTCACATAACCTGCAGATACGGTATGCACGAATTTAACCTGAGCCACGGGGTTGAAAATCAGCGCACCGAAGTCCACCATTTCCATACGCATGGTTTCATAGTTAAAAGCAGAACCAACAGGGTTTTGCATCCAACCATTGGCCACTAAAATCCATAGTGCAGACATGTTCGAGCCTAGAGCAACTAACCAAGTGACAGCCAAATGCTGAACTTTGGATAGGCGATCCCAGCCGAAGAAGAATAAACCAATAAATGTTGATTCAAGGAAGAATGCCATCAGACCTTCAATGGCTAATGGTGCACCGAAAATATCACCGACATAGTGCGAGTAATACGCCCAGTTAGTACCGAACTGAAACTCCATGGTCAAACCAGTAGTAACACCTAATGCGAAGTTAATACCGAAGAGTTTTCCCCAGAATTTAGTCATGTCTTTATAAATTTCTTTGCCAGAAATCACATAGGTGGTTTCCATAATGGCAAGAATAAAAGCCAGACCTAAAGTCAGCGGAACAAAAATAAAGTGATACATCGCGGTCATTGCAAATTGGAACCGCGAAAGATCGACCACGCTTTCAGAAATCATCAACGTGTCTCCTTGATTTGGGAAGGACTGCCAGCAATATGCTCGGCAACTTGATTGTCAAAGTTTTTAGGGATAGTAGGGGCGTCGAACCAGATGTTCTTAATGATCATTAAAATAATCACTTTAATTATTAGTATTGCGGTTATTTCTCTGACCACACGACGATTTAAATCTTTGAATTTTAAGCTCATGGAGATAAGCCTATTCTTTAAACTTGTACTATATTATTAACAAATATATACAAAAAGCAAATAGGTTGAACAGTTAAAATAAAAATATATTATTAAGCATAGTAAATACAAAGACTTATTGTGTTTGATAGTTAAAAAATAAACTAATTTTTTATTTTAAATACTTGACTAAAACACTTGTGTTTAAATATTTTAAATCCGACTAAAACGCTTATATTTATATTTATATTTTAAATTCTGACTAATTTACTATATTTACTAAAAGTTATATTGTTAATAATGAGAATCTTTATTGAATGAATAAGATTTTTATTTGTTATGTTTAAGTTTTGCTAAAAAAAATGGGCTATTGATGTAGTGCTGTTAAACGATCTCTATATGGTTGATGTTAAAGAGGCTGGACTAAGTTTTTTAAATACTTTTTAAATATTTGATACATGATGAACTTAGCTTATTTTAGTCCTGAAACATTTCTTTTGAGTAAAAAAAGACATACCGGAGTATGTCTTTTGGGGGAGATATTGCAGCTTAGAAATCGTAACGTAGACCAAGAGAAAGTGCAGTTGCATTTTCATCACCGATCCCTGAAATACCGTTACCGAAGCTACGACCTTCTTTCCAAGGGTTGAGTTTAGAGTTTTTGTCGTTAAGCACAGTTGCTAAGTTGCCGTATACGCGTAATGTGCTATCCAACTTATGTTCTACACCCACACCGATCAAGCTTGCATTGGCATCATCAGCATCTACGTCACGGTAGAAGTATTCACCGCGTACTGAGGTTTTAGGCGTTACTTTATATTCGCCAGCTACACCGAAAACTTGAGTATCTGGGTTGGATGTATCGTTGTCGTGTTTGGCAATTTGGTATAAGGCACCCAAGTTAAATTCTTCAGTTAATTTATATGCACCGGCAATACGGAATGCATCTCGACTTGCGCCACCTGCTGCGTTTGCTGCATTTTCATCATACTTTTCGTAAGCTGCTGCAAAATCAATTGGACCTTCTTTATAGGTTAGAGCAAGGTCATAGGCTTTGTTGTCATCTTTGCCTTCACCATCTGTTTCACGGTCAATTTGTGTACCTGAATGCATCGACATTGCAGCTAATACATTGAAACCACCGCCAAATTTTGGCGATTTATATTCAATGGTGTTTTCATTACGTTCATCAAATTTTAAGTTGCCTACACGTGTTACGTTACGAACGTCACCAACCATGTCACCGAAGAAGTTCACAGGGCTACGTGCGACTTTAAATGGGCTGTCAAAACGACCTACACGTGCTTGACCATAAGTTGAACTTTTTAAACCCACGAATGTGTCACGTGTTGAAAAATCTACGCCTTTGCTGTCTTGGCTACCGCTTGCAAAGTTTACTTCTTGCTCAATTTGAGCGAATACGTTGAGGTCATCATTAATTTTTTGATCTACTTTGAAGCCTAAGCGTGAAGCGTTAGAAGAAAGACCAACTTCGTTGTAATCTTTACCATCATCTAGATAGTCAAGAGAGACATGTGCACGGCCATAAATTTTTACATCTGCAGCAGACGCCATCATTGGTGTAAGAATTGTTGCCCCGATTGCTAATGCACATAGAGTTTTTTTCATTTGAAGCTCCAGAAGACTTTTCCAGTCATATCAATATGTTTTATCAGTAGCTTGGCTAGAAGTAATTTCGCTATCTAATGGCGCTAAGTATTCATTACAAATAAGACAGTTCTATTAAGGAAATATTTCAAAACGGTGAAAGGTGATTTCTGGTTTAAATTGCTTTTATACTTATAAAAATGAATATTTATTAAATGCTTAGGGTTGTATTGAACAGTAAATTTTGCAGCTAAAAGTTCTTGGGATAATATTCGAGACATAAAAAATGGAGCCGAAGCTCCATTGATCATCACTTTAAACTCAATTGAACTTAAAGTGCTGCTTTGATTTTTTCGCCAATGGCTTTGATTTTTTCCATATCGCCCATTTGTGCGGCATGTTTACCTAATTCATGCACTGAAGTCGGTATTAGGTGGAAATGTACATGCGGAACAGTTTGACCCGCAGCAGCGCCAGACAACTGCATCAATACGATACCTTTCACGTCTAAGGCTTTTTCCATTGCTTTCGCAACTTTTTGAGCAACCTGAATGGTATAAGCAGCCGCTTCTGGATCTAAATCAAGCAGCGTAATAGCAGGGGTTTTAGGAATTACGAGCGTATGACCTTCGGCCTGTGGCATGACATCCATAAAAGCGAGTACTTGATCATCTTCATAGACTTTAAACGCAGGAAGTTCTCCGCGTAAAATCCGAGCAAAAATATTTTGATCATCATAAGTCATTGCTAAATTCCTTGAGCGAATTGAATCGTAATTATTTACAGTTCAATTCTTTCTGACGATCTTTGATCGCGTCAAGTCGTTGTTGCTCTTTTTCTGAAAATTTAGGCTTAGTTGTGTAGCAATTGTCATTGCCAAACTTCGCTTTAGCGTCAGGATCTTTAAAGCAGAAACCTTTCGATGCATAAATCACGTCATGGTCATTTTTCAACTTTTGGCATTCTTGCTCAGATGCTAAAACAGCAGTAGAAGCCCCGATTAAAGTTACAGCACCTAGCAAAGTTGCGAGGGTAAATTTGTTCATGCGAGTTTCCTCTGTCATTTGTAACAATGTGTGTTATGACACTAGAGTACAATATGATGGTTATTTATCGTTATTCAATGGCGAGTTATTACTCAATTGTAATTTTACTCCATTTTTCATACATAATCATAGCGCTTGAAAAATCACTGTTTTCTTCAGCTTGATCACTTGCTGCTTGGATTAAGTTTTGCGTCAAAGAGAGCACAGGTGCTGAAAGTTTTGCTTGTCGCACAAGATCAACAGCAATTCCCGTATCTTTTGCAAGTAATGGAAGTGCAAAGGTTAATGGGAAGCTACGATTCAGTACGCGCTGAGGTAAAACAGTTTCAGTCACATTACTTTTACCGCTCGACGCATTAATACAATCAAGTGCCTCATGTAAGTCCACGCCATGCGCTTTTAAGGTGGTGAATCCTTCAGCAACTGCACAAAGATTTACAGCCATTAACATGTTGTTTACAGCTTTAACGGCAAAACCCGCACCCGGTTCACCCACATGTTTAATCAGTTTGCCAAATGTTTGGATCGCAGGTAATGCACGTTCAAAGGCTGCTTTGTCACCACCAATCATGACGGTTAATGTTCCCGTTTCAGCGCCAATGGTTTGTCCACTCACAGGGGCGTCTAAGAATGAAACGTTTTGTTGCTTTAAGGCTGAAGCGAGTTTTTTTGCAGATTCTGGCACACCGCTGGTACAGTCGACCCAAATCGAGCCTGATTTCAGCGTCACACTCGCAATTAAATTTTCAACATCTTGGCTGATGGGTAGGCATGAAAAAATAATGTCCGCTTGCACTGCTTGCTCTAATGCAACCGCTTGCGTACCAAATTCAGCAGCATGTTGCTCTGCCTTGGTAAAGTTTCGATTCCAGACATAAACCGTGTCGAACTGTTTTGGTAGGTGCGCTGCCATACGGTAACCCATTGCGCCCAATCCGATAAATGCAACTGACTGAATCATCTTTACCCTCTAAATTTTTTATTTCAATAAACTGGATCTTTGTGTAAGCCACTGGGTCAAAGTTGGCCAAAATTGATTGGCACTTTTTTGACTCGACATCAGGCCGAGGTGACCACCAGGAATGAGAGTAAACGTGACATCTTGACTACTTGTCAATTCGCCTAAAGGACTTGCTGCATCTGCCGTAACGATTTGATCGGTAGAACCCGCGCCAATCAACAAAGAGCAGTGGATATTTTTTAATTGAATAACTTTATCTTTCAATTGAATAATGCCGTTTTTAAGTGGATTTTGTAGCCAAACATTGAACACCATGTCTTGGTTAATGCCACCCGGATAGTCAATCATGTGATTGAGAAAATCGCCCATGGTTGCATGTTCATACAGATCATGCAGATTATCTAAGTTAGATAAAAATTGTTTTTGGCTTTTGAACCAACCCAGTGGATCGACGATTTTAAATCCAATTGCATTGAGCACACCCGGTGTATGGATAAAATGTTTAGGGATTTTCCCTGTGTAGACCGTATCTTGTAGATTTTTACTACGTGAAAGCAAGCGATTGGTTTTTTGAAATAGCTTTCCGATACGACCTGAGGCATAGCTATCAATCGGCGCGCCCATCACCATTAGATTTTTAACATGTTCAGGTTGATGTAATGCGGTATACAGCGTGACAAAGACTCCAGCCATACTCCAACCATGTAGTGAGATGTATCGACTATCTGCATGCTGACAAATTTGATCAATACAATGTGGAATCACATCATCAATAAACGATAGAAAATTTAAGAAACGATCTTGAAAGTTTAATTTTCCCCATTCCAACAAATAGACATCAAAGCCACTGTGTTGAAAATGTTTCACCAATGAGCGATATGGATACAAATCATAAATCGCCATATTGATGGCCAGTGGAGCAACAAACACTAAGGGTTCTTTGTATTTACGATCAGGCGAAGCGTAATACCGAACTTTTGCATGTTTATATTCAGTAATTACTTCATAGGGTGTCGATTGAGAAAGGACCAGCGATTTTGCATTAAACACACGTGTAGACAGGTGTTTAATTTTCTTTTGCTGCGCCAGAAATTTCTGTTTGAAAGGGTGCATAACTGTCAATTGCCTAAGTCCTTGTAGGATTGGTCGAAGTCTAAGCGATAATTTCGTATTTTACCTTGACCTTAAATAGCTTAGACGCTCAAAATATTGGCAATTCTTCACAAAGGCAGTTCTTCGCGACTGAGTAATACAGATGAGCCAACAAGACGACATCGAATACCAATTAGAGACTTTAGCGATTCGTACAGGTCATACTCGTACTTTTGAGGGTGAACATAGTGAGCCAATTTTCCTGACTTCATCATTTGTTTGTGAAAGTGCAGCAGATGCCGCAGCAAAATTTTCAGGTCAAATTGAAGGCAATACCTATTCACGTTATACCAACCCAACTGTACAAGCTTTCGAAAAACGTTTAGCTGTTTTGGATGGTGCTGAAGCCGCGGTTGCGACAAGTTCAGGTATGGCGGGCGTACACGCGATCACTTTGGCGTATTTGAAAGCTGGCGATCATGTGGTGTGTTCACGTGCTGTCTTTGGTTCGATCATTTCTCTGTTTGAAAAATATGTCATCAAATTTGGCGTTGACGTTACTTTTGTTGATTTGGAAGATTTAGATGCTTGGAAACAAGCGATTCGTCCAACTACACGCCTATTGTTTATTGAAACACCGTCAAACCCATTAGCTCAAGTAGGTGATTTACAAGCCATTGCTGATATTGCACATGCGCATGGGGCATTATTTGCAGTCGATAATACCTTCTGTACACCAGTGTTACAGCAACCGATTAAATTTGGTGCGGACCTCGTGATCTATTCATCAACAAAATATATTGATGGTCAAGGTCGTGCGCTCGGTGGTGCAGTTGTTGGTAGTGCAAAATTGATGGAAGAGATTACAGGTGTTATTCGTACACTGGGTAACTCGATGAGTCCATTCAATGCATGGATCTTCCTGAAAGGCCTAGAAACTTTAAGCTTACGTATGAAAGCCCACTGTGCAAGTGCTCAAACTTTAGCTGAATGGTTAGATGCACACCCGAAAGTTGAAAAAGTGTACTATGCGGGACTTCCAAATCACGAAGGTCATGAGTTGGCGAAAAAGCAACAAAAAGGCTTTGGCGGAGTTGTATCGTTTGTTGCCAAAGGCGAACGTGAAGGCGCTTGGACAGTGATTGATAATACTAAGTTCCTTTCTATTACAAGTAACTTGGGTGATGTAAAATCAACAATTACCCATCCTGCAACGACTTCTCATGGCAGAATGTCAGCAGAAGCGAAAAAAGCAGCAGGGATTAGCGAAGGTTTAATTCGCGTATCTGTTGGTTTAGAAGATATTAATGATATTATTCGCGATCTTTCACGCGGTTTAGATCTTATCTAAAGTGAATTCATCAGTTTTGTTCGGAGATTTTTATGAACATTAATATGCTCATGCAGCAAGCTCAACGCATGCAAAAAGAAGTTGAGAGCAACATTAAAAAAGCCAAGGAAGAGCTTGCACAAGTTGAAGTTCACGCTGAAGCAGGTGGTGGTCTGGTTAAAGTTACTATGACTGCACGTCATGTAGTGAAACGTATCGAAATTAATCCTGAACTACTTCAAGATGATGCAGATATGATTGAAGACTTAATTGCAGCAGCAATGAATGATGCTTCACGTCAAGCTGAAGCGATTTCAGAAGAAAAACTGAAATCTGCAAACTCTGGTATGGGTCTTCCACCAGGTCTTTCAGGTTTATTCTAAGGAATACGTTGAATGTTTAGTGATCGTTTTGATCAACTTGTACAGGCATTGCGTATTTTACCAAGCGTTGGGCCAAAGTCGGCTCAACGTATGGCACTGCACTTAATCATGAAAAATAGGGAAGGCGCTGTTGGTTTGGCACATGCCTTGACTGAAGCAACCAACTATATTCATGAATGTACAATTTGCCATTCATTGACTGAAGATGAAGTGTGCAACATATGCGTCTCGTCAGAACGTGATGATCAACTGCTTTGTGTGGTTGAATCTCCCGCAGATGTCATGGCAATCGAGCAAAGTGGCAGTTTTAGAGGGAAATATCATGTATTGGGTGGACATTTGTCGCCACTCGATGGTATTGGCCCAGACGAAATTGGTATCCCATATTTAATTCAACGATTAAGTGATGGTAAAGTGCAGGAAGTGATCTTGGCGACCAATGCAACGGTAGAAGGTCAAGCGACAGCACATTATTTGGTTGAAGCGACCAAGCATTTACCAATACAAATGACCCGTATTGCACAGGGTGTACCACAGGGTGGTGAGCTTGAATATGTGGATAGTCATACTTTAAGTCAGGCCGTGCATAACCGAATGCGAATGAAGTAACTATAGAGCGAAACTCGTTTCGCTTTGTATAAAATTCACCTAATTATTTATACTTAATAACGATTAAAGTTTTTGTTAATAATGAATAAAAAAGCCAAATAAAGAAAATAAGTCACTAAAATAACGTTTTTCCTTATAGATAAATAATATATATCAGTTAATATAAGCTCATAGAGCATCTAAAATTAGACTCAGCAACTTATGTATCAATTCATTCAAAATCAGCCAGATTTAAATTCTGTTTTAAATCTTATGGACCAAAGCTCGATTTACGGACTCGACACCGAGTTTATAAAAGTAGATACCCTGTGGCCCAAACTTGGACTTTTCCAAATTAATGTACAAAATCAGGTGTATTTACTTGATGGTACAACCCTCGATTTAAGCCAATTCTGGCAAAAATTATTTGCGGCTCAGCAAAACATTTTTCATGCTTGTAGTGAAGATATCGACCTGATTTATCACTATGCACAGCATAAGTCTTTAGAAAATGTCTTTGATACACAAGTTGGGATGTCATTTTTAGGGCATGGCTTACAAGTCAGCTATCAAAATGCCTTAAAAACTATGCTCGATGTAGATATAGATAAAGATCAGACACGTTCAGATTGGTTGGCTCGTCCACTCAGTGCCGAGCAATTGAACTATGCAGCGAATGATGTACATTATTTAATGAATTTAAGCCAAACGATTCAAAATGAGTTGGCTGCGAAAAGTTTATTAAATTGTGTGCTTGAGGACTGCAAAAATTTAACTTATGAAATTGGCACTGAAACGCCGATCCATTTGCTGTATCACGATATTGGTAATTATCGACATTCACGTCGTCAGCTCATGCAAATTCAGCAATTGGCCGTTTGGCGTGAGCAAATGGTGAAAGCCTTAAATCAGCCACGTAGCTTTATTCTTAAAAACTCAACCATCATTGATATGGTAGAAAAGAATCCAAAAAATAATTTTCAATTGAGTGCGGTGAAAGACATTCGTCCGAACATTGTGCGTGAGCATGGTAAAATTATTTTAGATTTGTTGAAGTTTTTACCTGAACAAGCTGAATGGCCGCTGCGTATGGCACGTCCAATTCGTCACTCTTCTCAGGATATTGGTTCACGCGTCGATACCGTTATTCAGCGTGCAGTACAAGAAACCTCTGTGCCTAAAGAAGTTTTAATGCGCAAAAAATGGTTAAATGCTTTGTATCAGCATGTGGTTTTTCATAATGATGAACAAGATTTACCGAGTTATTTGTTGGGCTGGCGCTATGATTTGCTGACGAAGCCTTTAATTGAAGTGCTGCATGCCGATGAAAGCTATCTTTCTGGTCAAATGAAAGTGATGGAATAAGTTCTGATTGATTAAAGAACTATCACTTATACAAATTCACGACTGATGCGTTAATAAACACTAATGTATCAGTCTTTTTTTTGATGTATCCTTTGCCTTGCGTTTAATGAGTATTGATTCAATTATGTACTGTTCTATCTACAAATCGAGCAAAAAAGATGAAATGTATCTTTATATTGCCCGTCCTGAAGTTAATGAAAACGAAACTGAAGCGACTGATCCGCTTGCAGTAATGCCTGATGCTTTACGTACAGCATTTGGTCGTGCCACATTTGTCATGGATCTAGAACTCAGTGAATCACGCAAACTTGCACGTGTGAACGTATTGCATGTACTAGATTCAATTGAAACAAAAGGGTTCTTTATTCAAATGCCTCCAGAAGGTTTAATTGACCCAAATGCAGTTGAGCCAGAAGGCTTGCGCGGCGCTTAAGTTAATTCAGGAGTTGTGAAAATGAATGGTGTAGTATCGGTATTGGACTCAATTCCTGAAAGCAGTATTGCAATTACGGTTTACCTAGGTGGGGCTGTAATTGCTTTGTTGTGTTGGTATGGGCTGATGAAGCGCTTACCCAAAACGATCGGTGCCATTGGTTGGCTTATCGTATTTGCTATTTTATTAACACCAACCGTTTCTGAAGGTTCAAATGCAGCAATCGCACCTGCGATTTTTGGTTTGATTTTTGGTGTATTAACAAAAGATCAGCCATTGGTTTGGTTGAATCTATCGTTGATTCTCTTTGTGGTGGGTATTGGTTTAGTCCTCGGTTATTTTTGGACCAAATACAATGCAGCGAAACCACAGCACGTTGTAAACAAGAAAATTTCACCGCTTTAAATAAAAAAATAAGGTTATGTCATGTCTGTTGAAACTCAACAATTTACTGGTACAGATCAATATATTGCGACCGATAGTTTAAAACTTGCAGTAAAAGCTGCACGTTCATTGCAAAAGCCACTTTTGGTTAAAGGTGAGCCGGGGACAGGTAAGACACTTTTAGCCGAACAAGTGGCTGAAAGCTTAGGGCTTAAGCTCATTACGTGGCATATCAAATCAACGACCAAGGCTCAGCAAGGTTTGTACGAGTACGACGCCGTATCTCGTCTGCGTGATAGTCAGTTGGGCGATGACCGTGTTTATGACATCAAAAACTATATTAAGCCGGGTAAGCTTTGGGAAGCATTCACTAGTGAAGAACGTTGTGTACTTCTAATTGACGAGATTGATAAAGCAGATATCGAATTCCCTAATGATTTGCTGCATGAACTCGATAAAATGTCCTTCTTTGTGTATGAGACGGGTGAGACAATTACGGCAACACAACGTCCAATCGTGATCATTACTTCAAATAATGAAAAAGAACTTCCAGATGCCTTCTTGCGTCGTTGTTTCTTTCATTATATTGAATTCCCTGACGAAGCAACCATGCGTGAAATCATCGATGTACATTTTGAAAATATTTCAAATACCTTGGTCTCTGAAGCACTACAAATTTTCTTTAAATTACGTCAAATTCCGGGTTTAAAGAAACCGCCTTCAACCTCTGAGTTGATTGATTGGTTGAGTTTGCTGATGGCGGATGATATGCCAGAAGATATTTTACGCAATACAGATAAATCGAAATCAATTCCACCACTTTATGGTGCCTTGATTAAGAACGAACAAGATGTGCAATTGCTTGAACGTTTAGCATTTATGTCACGTCGTTAATTGCTATTAATTTTATCAAAGATTTAAAAGCCGGTTATCCGGCTTTTATTTTGAGCATTAAAAAATATAAAGGTGAATTATGCAGACAAATGCATACGTATCTCGTGTACACATAGCTGTACCTAGGAGATTAAAGCCGACTGTACTTTTGTTGGCTGCGAGCTTGTATTTACTGGTTATAGCTATGCGATGGATGATGCTCAGTTTGAACAGCAGCATCAACAGCTACTCCAAGATGCGTATTGGGCGCAAGTTGCAGAACATCAGCTTGAAGAAAAACTCATCGATCAATCAGGTCATCTTGTAGCTCAAACGACCATTCAACAAAAGGCCTGTGCTGCAACTGTACTCGAGCTGAAATACTATGATTTTGTGATCTTGAATCTAAATGACTTTAACCGCTATAGAAACCATCAAGGTTTTCATAAAATCGTATCCATTGAAAAGTTGCAGCAGGATCGTCTCGATGTTCAGCGCAAATATGAAACTCTTAAAAAATCACTTAAAGAAAGAAATGCGACTTGCGAATAAATCATGCCGTTTGTGTTTCTTTGGGTAGGTAGGGCAACGTATATGAACACACAGTAAAAGCTTTTGGCTTTACTTGTAGGGATCAATTTTTCATAATGGTATGCGTAAAGGCAAGACTCAGTTGCAGATGAAATAACAAGATCACATGCATTCACACTGGATTTGACCTCCTGATATTTAATTTTTATTGGATTTTATTCGCCTATGTTTGTGCGATTGTTTTATACCCTTCGAAAATACGGTGTTCCTGTTTCAACTCGTGAATTGATTGACTTGAACCAAGCAGTGGCAGCAGGGCTGGTCTTTGCAGATCAAAATGAATTTTATCAGCTTGCAAAAACCGTCATGGTCAAAGATGAACGTTACTTTGATAAGTTCGACCGTGCAATGAAGGACTATTTTGACGGTATTGCCACCTTTGATTTGGATGAGCTATTAAATCAGGTACATAAACTGCCAAAGGATTGGTTTGATCTTGAACTCATCGAAAAGCATCTAACACCAGAACAACGAGAAGAATTAAAAAAAGCCGGATCATTAGAAGAACTGATGAAAATGCTCGAAGAGCGTTTGCGCGAACAGCATAAAAAGCATCAGGGTGGTAATCGGATGATTGGGACGGGCGGTACCTCGCCCTTTGGTGCCTATGGCGACCATCCTGAAGGCGTACGTATCGGTGGGCCTGGTCGTAAACGATCTGCGGTGAAAGTTTGGGAACAACGACAATACCGAAACCTAGATGATGAGCAGATTCTCGGAAGTCGTCAGATGCAGATGGCTTTGCGTCGTTTGCGTAAATTTGCCCGTCAAGGTGCAGCAGAAGAGCTAGATATCGACGGAACCATTCGTGAAACGGCCAAACAAGGTATTTTGGATGTGCAGTTGGTTCCAGAAAGACGTAACCGCATTAAAGTATTGATGCTGTTTGATGTGGGGGGGTCGATGGATTCACATATTGCCCAATGTGAGAAGCTCTTTACCGCTGCAAAAACTGAATTTAAAACTTTAGAGTATTTCTATTTTCATAACTGTTTATATGACTATGTATGGAAAGACAATATTCGCCGTTCAAGCACGCGTATGAATACATGGGATCTATTCAACACCTATGGTCGAGATTACCGTGTCATCGTGGTCGGTGATGCGAGTATGGCACCGTATGAGTTGAACTCGGCAGGTGGTTCTGTGGAGTATATGAATGATGAAGCGGGTCAGGTGTGGTTACAGCGCTTACGCAATCATTTTGATAAAACAGCATGGTTAAACCCAGAAGAAGAAAGTTATTGGCATTACACCCAAACCATTGCTGCGATTAAACAAATTTTTGAAGAACATATGTTCCCAATGACCCTCAAAGGTGTGGAAGATATGACGAAATATTTAGCGCGCTAAAGCTTTAAAACGATACTTTTCTTATCAATGATGTTTATATTACTTACTCCAATTTTGCATTGTTTCTTATTTTCAAAATTGGATAGTATTTAAAAGTCTTTGTTTTGCATACAACATGAAGGAAATATGATGGATCATCAAATTAATGGTATCGCATTACCTAATGAAGAAGGTTTCTTCGGTGAATACGGTGGGCAGTTCATTCCACCAGATTTAAAACAGGCAATGGATGACATTAATGTTGCTTATGAGCAAATTCGTCATACAGAAGAATTTCAAAATGAATTGAAAGAGTTGTTTGCACACTATGTTGGACGTCCAAGCCCATTGTTTTATGCGAAGCGCTTGTCTGACAAATTAGGTGGTGCACAAATCTACCTCAAGCGTGAAGACCTCAACCATACTGGCGCGCATAAAATTAACCACTGCCTTGGCGAAGCCTTATTAGCAAAATACATGGGTAAAACCAAAGTGATTGCTGAAACCGGCGCAGGTCAGCATGGTGTAGCATTGGCAACGGCTTGTGCCTTAGTGGGCATTCCATGTGAAATTCACATGGGGCAAGTGGATATTGAAAAAGAACATCCAAACGTGGTGAAAATGAAGATTTTAGGTGCCAACCTAATCTCTGTTACTCGTGGTACAGCTACGCTCAAAGATGCAGTAGATAGCGCATTTGAAGAATATTTAAAAGATCCAACCAATTTTATTTATGCGATTGGTTCAGTGGTTGGTCCACATCCATTCCCGAAAATGGTTCGTGACTTCCAGTCAATTATTGGTGATGAAATTAAAGTTCAGACCAACGAGCGTTTTGGTGCAAATCCTGACTATGTGGTTGCATGTGTGGGTGGTGGATCCAATGCCGTTGGTGCATTTACAGCATTCCTCAATGACACCGATGTTAAACTTGTGGGTGTAGAGCCGGCTGGTCATGGCTTAGATACCAATATGCACTCTGCGACGTTGACATTGGGTAAGCCAAGTCAAATTCATGGCATGGCATGTTATGTCCTTGAAGATGAACAGGGTGAACCATTACCAGTGCATTCAATTGCATCAGGTTTGGATTATCCTGGAGTGGGACCACAACATAGCTTGTTAAAAGACCTAGGTCGTGTTGAATATACAACAGCGACAGATCAAGAATGTTTAGATGCATTCATGACGCTTTCACGTGTAGAAGGTATTGTGCCTGCACTAGAAAGTTCACATGCGGTTGCATGGGCAATTCGTGAAGCATCAAAACTTGCCAAAGATGTGAAGATTGTTGTTAACGTTTCAGGCCGGGGCGATAAAGACTCAGACTATGTGGCTGAAAAATTAGGTTTAAATTAATTACTGCCATTAAAAAAGACTAAGTTGCTCATCATCTGTTGATGATGCAAAAATCTTTTGCAGTTGTATAGCCCGATCTATATTCGAAGTATCCCAGGTTTTTAACTGGGATATTTTTTTTGACGTAATTTTTATAAAAAATATGGTCAAAGCTTGATAAAATTGAAATTAACTCAGGATGTAGTGCATAAATAATTGCCTTTGCATCTAAAATTTCTGTGATAGAAGATGCAATCTCTAAATTGATCGTACGTCGGTGGTATTGCAGCAGCTCATCGTCTTTCGTATTGCAGCAGTTCATCGTCTTTCATAGAAACCATCAAGCGTTCCAATTCTAAAATGATGGCATCAAGGTGGGCTAATTTATCTAAAGCAGGTTTCAACATAAGAAAGGAAATTGAGAAAAGTAATTAATTTGTAATGTGTATGTCATTACAAAATGTGAGTTATATAAAATTATTGATATTTAGAATTCCCCCTTAAAGCTTATCAAGGGGGATTTTTGAGTTTAGCCTGAAATATATTGTTGAAGTTGTTCGATCAGTTTTCGTTGATCATCCATTGCTGCTTTTACAAGGTCACCGATGGAGATTAAGCCAGTCAATTTCTGTTCCTCAACGACAGGTAAATGACGTAAATGGCGATCTGTCATGAGTTCTAAACATTCTTCGACAGTCGCTGCACTTGTTACAGTGATGACACTACCGGTCATGATTTCGCTGACAGAGGTATCGAAAGAGGTTCTTTCCATCAGGGCGATTTTACGTGTGTAATCACGCTCAGACAAAATCCCAACGACCGTGCCTTCATGGGTCACAACGAGGGCACCAATGCCTTTTTGTGCCATCAGGGAAATGGCTTCGAGTACAGTCGCATCTGGGGTGATGGTGTAAATTTCTTGATAAGCTTTGTCTTTAAGTACTTGGGCAACTGTAGTCATATTTTCATTCCTTTATAGTAGTTTTTGTTTAATTTAAATTAGCGCGAAATTTGAAAAAAGCAAATACTTTTCAGTGCATGCAGAGGTCAAACATGCACTGAGGGTTTTATGCCATTTGAATCTTATCTTGGTTAAAAAAGAATAAACGCATTTGTGATGTTGTGAGCTTGAGACGAATGTGACTTGAGCTATGCAACGCAGGGATAACTTTAAGGCGTGTCAATGTTGGTAATAGCGATGCCTCAAAATCTTCTGGTGTAATGCGTCGTGGAGTGTAGTTGGGCCAATGCTTTTTGGCATATTTATGCGCTTGAATGCCATTTAGCCAAAACGGGAAGATAATATGATCTTGATCGCTGGTCATTGCCCAACCTTGTTGGTGGTAGAGACCCCAAAGGACTCCACAGTACATCATGGTTTTTAAAATACTAATTTTGAAAAATAAATCTTTTGGAATAGGTTTATATTGCTTTAATTTAGACATCATATGCAGCGTGTTGTTGATGTTGCTCCTATTGTAGGAAATTCTTATGAAAAAGCTGTGTAAGCTTTGAACTGGATTGTAAGAATTTATGTAGTCAAAAGTTGAAGGGTGTAAAAAAACGCCACCTTAGTGACGTTTTGTTATGCTTGCAAGGTGGCCATGTTCTGCCAATATTGCGCTTTGAGTGAGTCACGTTCTACGCGGAAGCCTTGATAATAAAGTTCAGCCAAAAATAACGCTGCTTTACCATGTCCAGCACGAGCTGCATTTTCCAATTCATGAACTGCATCGCTGAAGTTCATTTGAGATTGAATTGTGTTTACCGCATTTGCGTATACATGTTCGAGTTCATGTTGAGAGAATTGTTGAATCATATTTAACTCCTTATTCTAATTATGATCATTAAGGGCCCATTCTTTAGCCCTATTAACTAATTTAACTAAGTATTATTAAACTAATATTACAATTATCTTGAATTGTCAACTATTCACGTAAATATTTCTAATTTGCTATGGTTTACATGATTAAACAATGGACAATTGTTTTCGTGAGTAAAATACTATCATAAGAAGTTGTAGATAATAAGGAGAAGTAAAATGACAAGAGTTTTAGACGGTTTAACTTTAGATTATCCTCCGACATTAGCGCAAATTGTGGAGTTGGCACATCTACATCGTCGCAATCTTGATGAAGCAATTTTTCATCAGGAGATTCATTTAGGGGATTTTGGTTTGGCACAGCGCAAACGTGTATATGATTTCACACGGGATTTAGATAAGGCACAGCGCTTAGAATTTTACAATGCATATAATGGAGAATTACTCAAAATCGCCGATGATGATGATTTACATCCTGCGCATGCAGAGGGTGGAATGAGTATTTTTGCAGTATTTATCGTTTTGGCGATTATTGCATTGATTCTTTATTTTGCGGTGATACGTACCATTATTCAGTAAATTGTTTAGCTAACTCACAGACTGAAACAGTGGACTGATGCAGTTTTAAGCGCTGTGACTTGAACTTCTTGAACGTCAGCCATACACTACTTTGAACCTGAGGTAGTGTATGACTATTGATTTAGAAAAAATTATTCAATTCAAATCTAAAATACAGCTAGAGCAAATTTATAATATCTTTGTTTCAGTCATGATCGTGGTGATTTTGGTATTGGCTGTGATTGCCTTATATCGTCCTATTTCTGTACAGCAATACCAAAACGTGTCACGACTTGCTTTGCAGCAAAGTTATCCTGAAACACAGGAAATGGCGATGCTGCTGAGACAGCAAGATCGCATCCGTGTGGGTGCTTATCTTAAATTGATGCATGCTTATCAGATGGAGTCTGTGCGGGCACATCAACTTCCGGCCTTGGCAGAGGAACAGCCTTAGTCGCAGGGATTATCTTGGTTGGAGCTGCTTGTACATTCTCCTCCAATATCTGCTGTACTTCATTTTTATCTAAGGTTTTACTGACCACAATCACCGTCATATTTTCAGGGTGCATGTAGGTACGAACCGCATTTTGTACATCAGCTACAGTTATTTTTTCCAATAATTTAGGGTACTGGGTCAAATAATCTGGGTCTTGTTGATAAAAGCCCAATAGACCAAGCTGTGCATTGATTGTTGCATTACTGCTGTAATTATTCGGAAAAGCACGCAGCATACCGGCTTTGGTTTCTTCCATTTGTTTTTGATCAATAGGCATTTTGACAAAATCATTAAAGGCTTTATGCGCAACACGAATACTATCTATCAGCTGATCTTGACGTGTTCCATAGCTAAAACTAAAGATACCGGGCGCTTGGCTAAAGCTAAATGCACTATAGGCACCATAAGTATAGCCACGTTTGACACGAAGCTCTTGCATGAGGACCGAGTTAAAACCACCACCGCCAAACATTCGATTGGCTACTTCTAAGGCTAATCGATCTTTGTTATCACGGGTCGTCCCTAAATGTCCAAATATGACGTTGGCTTGGGTGGAATTGTAGGGAAGATGGATAATATCAAACCCTTGTTTTTCTTCTGGTTGTGCAAGTGCCTTGGCTTTTTCGCCTTGCTTTAAGTTTCCAGAAATACGTTCTGCTAGGTTCTGAGCTTCTTTTTTGCTGAGTTTGCCTGTAATGGCAATATTCAAGTTTTGAGCAACTAAAAATTGATCACGAAACTTTTTTAAAATGTCTGGGGTGATTTTTTTGATACTGCCATTGGTTCCCGTAATCGGTTCTGCATAAGGGTGTGTGCCGTATACAGCCCGATAGAATCGAATATTCATTAAGCGACTAGGGCTTTCTTGGAGTTGCTTCTGACCAGCTTGGTTATTACTGAGAGCTAAGTTTAGACTGGAGGTTTTAAAAGTCGCATTTTTAATCACGTCCATCATCATACTTAAAGCAGGTTCTAATTTTTTAGGGTCTGATAATACGCGCAGCCGAACGACAAACATATCTCGATGTGCTTGTACGCTAAATTGAGCACCTGTTTGGTCAAAAACCGAGGCAATTTGCGTTGCATTGTATTTTTCTGTGCCTTCATCGATTAAACGTGCAGCCATGTTGGCAACACCATACAAGCCTTTTCCGACTTCTTCATCACGAGCAGAACCTGCATTAAAGGTCAGTTGAATATCCACCATAGGTAGATCTTGTGATTCAACAAACAGGCAATTCACACCATTTCGGTTTTTCAGCACTTGAACAAGCGGAGCGCGGTAGTCTTTATCAATCTGTAAATTCTTTAAACTTTGCAGCATGGGGATAGATTGTAATTGGCTCGGATTATCGTTGAGGTCGGGAACATTTTCCTTATAAGTTTCTGCATGAAGGATTGAGCCAAACGCAGTGAGTAAGCTTAGAGATAAAATTTTCGTAATAGTCATCACTAATCCTTACAAGACGCTTTCAGTGTTTTGGGTTGAGCTGATTTGTTGCTCTGGAATAACAACTTCCGTTTGAGCGGATTTTACTGTTTGATCTGTTTTATTTGAGGTTGTTGGAACCTCCGTCTGTTCTGGAAGTAGATACATGGTGCTTAAATTTTCTCGGACAAAATACGCATTAGCGACACGTTGAATATCCTGTGCGCTGACGTTTTCATATAGTTTTGGTAATTCGTCCATTAGCCTGAAACTGAGTCCATTGACTTCTAAGTTGCCGATCGTCTTGGCTTGGCTACTGATGTCATCTTGGTTATAGACTAAATTGGAGACAAAACGTGTGGTGATACGTTCAACTTCAGGTGTTTTGACTAATTCTGTTTTTAAAGTGTCGATTTCATCTTGTATGGCTTTTTGCGCTTGTTCCATTTTGATTCCATCGGCAGGGAGTGCTGAAATGGTAAACAAGCTGTCTCCACGATTGTATGGGTCATAGGAAACACTTACAGCGGTGAGTAATTTTCTATCGCGTACCAGTTTGTCTTGTAGGCGCGACGAAATACCACTGTCTAAAATATTGCGAATAATATTGAGTGCATAAGCATCTTGTGGGTTTTTGGCGGTAGCCAGTGATCGCACATTCCACGCCATATACAAATTGGGCACTTGTACGGGTAAATTTAGTTCCATATGACGATAGCCCACACGCTCGAATTCCATCACATCGTTACGGTCAGGTGTTTTACGTGATGGAATATCACCAAAGTATTTTTGAACTTGACGAATGGCTGCTTCGGCATCGACATCACCGACAATCACCAAAATGGCGTTGTTTGGGGTATACCAATCTTTATACCATTGTTTTAAATCTGCTAATTTGATGTTTTGCAGATTTTTCATGTGTCCAATGACAGGTTGGCGATAATGACTGGTTGGATAAGAAATCCATTTGAAACGTTCATAAGCCAAAGAACGAGGGTTGTCATCTGTACGCTGTCGGCGTTCTTCCATAACCACTTTAATTTCAGGGTCGAAATCTTGTTGTTGTAATCGTAAATTACTCATACGATCCGCTTCGAGCTCCAACGCCATAGGAAAATAGGCTTTTGGATACAACTGATAATAATTGGTGTAATTGGTGAAGGTTGCAGCGTTGATGCTGCCGCCATAGATACGGCTGAGACGTGTAAATTCATCATTAGGAACTTTAGTGGTTCCTTTAAACATCATATGTTCAAGTGCATGAGAGATCCCTAATAGATTGCCCGACTCATCACTACTGCCAACACGATACCAAATATGGGTCATTACCATCGGCGCACGGTGGTCTTCACGGATAATGACCTTTAAACCATTTTTAAGTGTGGTTTCAAAGGTGCTACGTGTTAATTGGGTACGTGTGTCTGCATGTAGATGAGTTGCAGACCAAAGGCAACTGCTGATGACACAGATAGGAAGCGCAGAGCGAAATAAAGTTTTAAAAAAATAAGGAGAAAATCTGTTTTTATGGGACACAAAGGAATCCATTAAAATGCATTTTATAGCTATCTAGTTTTCCTAAAGTTAATTTTGATTGCAAGTTCAACATGTTGTTTTTTAGTGTGCTTCGCTCTGACAGGCGTGTATCGACTCAATTTAAGATAACTTATGATAGAATCGGTTTTTTTAACGCAGTGCTTTTCAAGGATTCGGCATGCAACAGCAATCTCATGGGCAGAATAAATTTTTGATTGATGCTGATATCGGTGATGACGATGTCACGCTACCGAGTTTACCTGCGGTAAATGTGCCGATTATCGAGACACCGAAAGTACAGCAAGAAGTTGCTGCACCATTACAAGAAACAGAGTCAGAAACTGAAGACTCGAAGGCGAAAGGCGGCTTCTTTAGTCGAATGAAAGAAGGTCTAGCAAAGTCACGTAAGAACTTGGCAGACGGCATGGTGAATATCCTGATCGGTGGGAAGGAAATTGACGATGAACTTTTAGAAGAAGTCGAAGAGCAACTTTTGGTTGCTGATATTGGTGTGGATGCAACGAAAACGATTATTGCGAACTTAACTGAACGTACTGAACGTGGCGATTTAATCTATTCACATTCTTTATATAAAGCGCTTCAAGAAGAACTTGTGGCATTACTTGCACCACGTGTTAAACCGCTACATATCGACAGCAATAAAAATCCGTATGTGATTTTGGTTGTTGGTGTGAATGGTGTGGGTAAAACCACCACGATTGGTAAATTAGCAAAACGCTTACAAGGTGAAGGTAAAAAAGTAATGTTGGCTGCTGGTGATACATTCCGTGCAGCAGCAACAGAGCAATTACAAATTTGGGGCGAACGCAATAATATTGCAGTTGTGGCGCAAGGTCATGGTGCAGATTCTGCTTCAGTTATTTTTGATGCATTCGAAAGTGCTCGTGCAAAAGGCGTAGACGTGCTGATTGCAGACACCGCAGGTCGTTTACACAACAAAGGACACCTCATGCAAGAGTTGTCTAAAGTAAAACGTGTAATGCAAAAAATTGACGCTACAGCTCCACATGAAGTGATGTTGGTTGTTGATGCAGGTACAGGTCAAAATGCCATTAACCAAGTTGAAATGTTTGACGAGGCAGTAGGGCTTACAGGTCTAACCATTACTAAACTGGATGGTACTGCGAAAGGTGGTGTGTTATTTAATATTGCAAGCCGTACCCATGTGCCAATTCGTTTTATTGGTGTAGGTGAGAAAATTGATGACTTGCGTCCATTCTCAGCAAAATCATTTGTCGCAGCATTATTTGAAACTGATAAATAAATTGCGTTAAATGTCACATAAACTCCGCAAAATGCGGAGTTTTTTGTTTTTGAACTTACTGATTGATTTAAAAAGCAACATGTGAATAAATCATAGTCAAAATTTAGCCTGATATACCCTTAGAATAAGTAAGGAATTGTTGTTATATATAAAAATTGCTTTGGGGTGTTTAGGGTGGCGTTACTCGATAAAATTGGTCATGTATTGACTGCGGATATCACTAAAGATTTTAAATTAAAAAAGAAAACTACCGAACAAGAAGTAGAAGCGTCCTTTGTCGACCAACTAAAGAAACGTCGCAGTATTTACGAGCTTGGAAAAAAGGTGCATTACAGTCAGGCTTATTTGGCGGAACTGATTCAAGAATCCGTAAGAAGTTGTCCATCTGCATATAATTCGCAAAGCACACGTATTGTAGTTTTATTTGGCGAATCTCATCAAAAATTTTGGGACATTGTAAAAGACGTACAACGCAAGAATGTTGCGAGTTATATTTTTGAAGGTGTGGCGCTCAAAATAGATCAGTGTGCAGCTGGCCTGGGAACTGTGCTTTTCTATGAAGATCAAGCTGTGATTCAACAATTACAAAAGAAAGTGCCATTAAGTGCAGAAGATTTTCCAGTGTGGTCGGAGCAAACGTCAGGCATGGCTCAATTCGCAGTATGGACTTCGATCGCAGATGCAGGTTTAGGCGCATGTTTACAACACTATAATCCACACATTGATTATGCCGTTGCCGAACACTTTAATATTTCAAAACAATGGCTGCTACGTGCGCAGTTGGTCTTTGGTTCAATTGAAGGTCAAGCGCCTGAACGTTTAGAACCAGAAGATCAAGATCAGTTTAGAATTTATGAGTAATTTCTATGTTCTGTAGGTTGCTTTGATTTCTGCTGTCCTAAAGACTGTGAACCAATATTTGAATGTAAGTGGGTTGTAGGTATTTAGATGCTTGCAACTGATTGTTCTAGAAATAAGACACAATGTTGTAAATATAGTCATGCAACTGTTAAAAACATCACCTATTATAAATCTCAACTTAGTCAGCTAATTGAAAATAAAAAGAGGTCTTGTAATGTCATTCTTGAATCAAATCGAACAACGTCGCACAATCTATTCTATTGGTAATAACGTTACTTTATCGCAAGATGAAATTGAGCAAACCATTAAAAATGCAGTACGTTTAAGTCCGTCATCATTTAACTCTCAAACGTCTCGTGTCGTTATTCTGTTTGGTGATGCACATCAAAAATTCTGGAATATCGTACGTGAAACTTTACGTAAAATTGTACCTGCAGATGCATTTGAAGGAACCAATGGCAAGATTAATAGTTTTGCAGCAGGTTTTGGTACAGCATTATTTTATGAAGATCAGGCTGTAGTAAAAGCACTCCAAGAACAATTTGCGCTTTATGCAGATAATTTCCCAATATGGTCTGAACACTCAACGGCGATTGCTCAATTTGCTACTTGGACGGCTTTGGCTGAAAAAAATATTGGTGCGTCATTACAACATTACAATCCAATTGTTGATGCTGAAACAGCTGCGGCATTTGATGTGCCAGATCAATGGAAACTACGTGCACAACTTGTTTTCGGTTCGATTGAAGCGCCTGCAGGTGAAAAAACCTTTATTGCAGATGAAGAACGATTCAAAACATTCAAGTAATGATGGTGTGTTGAATTAAAAAGGATGCATTAAGCATCCTTTTTTTATATGCAAAATTCTTGAATGAATATCAAAATAATGTCTTGAAACTAAATATACAGTGATTGTTAGATGTCATAAGATTGTCATATATGCATTGCATAGTGCATTCCAAACTAAATAATTGATAAAGAGTGATAATGATGACTTTAAGATTAACTGTTGCTGCTGCAGCGCTGATGTTAAGTAGTGCCGGATTTGCAGCTGTAACTTTGACTGTTCCGGAAGAAATTAAAATAGTTGCAGTTAATGATCAAGAAGTTACTGGTGGTTTATTTCGATCTACGGAGAAGTATAAGCTAGATGCAGGTGAAAACCTATTAACGGTACGTTATAGCGAATTTTTTCAACATGCTGATAATTCTCACGATATTTTAAAGTCAGGTGTGGCCGCTATTCGTACTCCAGCACTGATTGATGGTCAAGAGTATCGTTTGGGTCTAGTCAATGCACCAAAAGATTTTGATGCTGCGCAAAAATATAAAGACCAACCAATATTTGGGTTGTATGACAAATCTAATCAATTACTTGTGCAGCAAGCTGGGGCAAAGAAAGAACAAAAATCGATTTTCTCCAATGGTGTATTGGGTAATGCCGTAGATTTTGCGAAGAAAGAAGCTGTGCCAGAAAATCAACCGGCACCTGTTTATGCACAATCCGTAACAGTAAAGCCAACGAACGTAGCCGTTCCTGTAGCTGCTCCAAAAAATATAGCTGTTCATCAAAATGGAGTAGATCAACAATTAATTCAGCTTTGGCAGAAGGCTAGTAAAGCTGAACGACAAAAATTCATGAGTTGGTTGGCTGAGCAAGCAAACTAAAGTTACTTTCGTAACTTTATTAGTTTTCTTGAAATCCGCGTTATTTGAAAAGTCCGTTGAATTACGGGCTTTTTAGATTGAAGAATATAAAAATCACCAAGAATTATAAAATTCGTCTTTCATAAAGCAAAATATGTGGATATATTGATCTTTAAATAAGCAATAAATTGCATTTAGTTTAAAAAATATACATTCAAGCAAAATATTATAGAAATTTCTATGATAGGGGCTTGTGTTTGTTTTGAAACTCTATATAATACTCTGCATACCAACGCAGACAGTGATAAACGTAAGGTTTTGAGTTGTTTGATGTTGTTTTCTTATTTGCTGACGAAGCATTAAGAAGATCATTAAGAGATTATGAAGAACAACTTGTGTGGATTTTTACTGATTGATCGATCGAAATTATTTTCATTGATTGATGGTAGAAATTACTCGAAGTTTATTTGAGCAAATTTTTGTCAGTAATTGATGAGCCAAGATTGGTACACTATATGTACTATTGATTTTAAACTGAAGAGTTTGATCATGGCTCAGATTGAACGCTG
>NZ_VOYA01000010.1:0-128178 GCF_013420465.1 Acinetobacter sp. YH01005
CGAACTCAGAAGTGAAACCTCTTAGCGCTGATGGTAGTGTGGGGTTACCCATGTGAGAGTAAGTCATCGCCAGCTCATTATTCGAAAACACCCCCTGACTAGTGCAGGGGGTGTTTTTTTATGCGTGGAAAAAGATAAAAGGGGGCGAAAATAAAGCGTTGGAAATCCAACGCTATAAATCGACCTAAAACGATAAAATTATTTTAACTGACGTCGTGCATGCTTTAATGCAGTTCTTAACCCTTCTTCTAAAGTTGGATGATAAAAGGGTTTATTTAAAATTTCATGAATGGTTCGTTCTTCTGAAATCATCCAAGCTAACATAAGCCAATGACTGCATAATTTGAATTGTGGGCGGGTATCCAACGAATATCATGGTCCATTCTGACCAAGGCTCACAGCACTGTAGTCGTGATTTTAGAGCGCTATTATTGATGAATAACTGCATCCAAAGCATGTCTAGACGAGGCCTTGCGCAGTATATTGCTCATGGGATAATGCAGTAACAGAAAGCTTCTTTCACACATTTAAAGGTCATGTGGTACATGGCAGTGTATTTTTGACCCGAAAAGAAGCCAATGTTGTCTTGTTTGACTATATTGAGATTTACTACAATCGAGTGAGAAGGCACTCTGCAAATGGTTGGTTAAGCCCAGAAGCCTTTGAGCAGAAATATTTTAAGAATTTAGAGGGATAGGTTGTCCACGATACTGCCTGGGATCATTATTTGGCTACCTTTATCGGGTAAATTTTATATTTAAAATATCAATATCCTAAATATTCGATTAAAAAAAACCTGCTTAAAAAGCAGGTCATAGATTTAGAGAAATGAAGTCAATTAAGCAAAAATATTACATGCTGCAGATGCCAAAATCCATAGAATCACCACTGCAACTACTGGCTCTACAATTTTTGACCAAGTCGGTACTTGTACTTCAGTTGTTACGTCTTCTTGTGTATGTTGTTGATTAACCATTTGATTGAACTCCTTCATTGATGCTTCTAATGATATCTCTTCTTGCAGATTTGGTTTAGAACCAAGGAGCTCTGTTAGGTTGTTTGTTGACCAAACCCAATCATCCGCTTGACCAGAAAGATGTTCAATTTGTCCATTGAGTAATTCTCGAATACTTTGTGGCGAATGTGAGCCTGTATCATGAAGTTGTTTTAATTCATTTAATTGTAAATGAAAAACTTCTGTAGTTAGGTTTTCGAGTTCAGAGCGTTCTAATGTTGATGCATTTGAAGGGTTTGTAGTGAGATGGCGTGAAACTTCCTGAATATAGAGTTCATCAGGCTGAGTAATTTCTTGATAAACCTTTTCGCCATTAATGCGTAGCTGATGAATTAATTCACCTAAGGTTAAAGCATTAATTTCACGTAAATGTTGTCGTTTTTCTTCACGATTTAAATGACTTAAAAGCATAGGCTTTTGAGATTCTATTTGTTCGACAAAATATTGTACTAAATCAAAAGCCATTATTCGCTTCCTTATTCTTTAATCGAGCAACCTTAAACCCGGTTTTTTCTTCGGCTGCTCTTGTTGTTCTTGGTCGTTTGATTTTAAAGCATTTTGATCATTCTGAATACCTTCATATTCTTGAGGATCGAAGAACATGCCTTGACCATTTTCACGTGCATAGATACCTAGAACAGCAGAAAAGGGGATATAGAGGTTTTGCGAAACGCCACCAAAGCGTGCAGAGAAAGTAATCGTCTCATTGCTCATATGCAGCGCATGCGTTGCATGGGGTGCAATATTCAGGACAATTTGGCCATCTTGGATATATTGAACTGGTACCATCGTACCATTCTGTGTCGCATCGACAAGTAGGTACGGTGTAAGTTGATTGTCACAAATCCATTCATAAAGTGCCCGTGTTAAGTATGGACGCGTTGGAGTGAGTTGTAGTTCCTGTTCAGACATAATGCTTACTCGAATATTTATGGGAAATTAATTTTTTGCTAAAAGCTCGCTATAGCGATTTTTTTCCTGCAATGTCATCGATTTGATAAATGCAGGACGGCTAAAGATGCGTTGGCAATAGAGAAATATAGGGCGGCATTGCTGTTTGGGAAGCTCAATCCCCATGGCTTTTAGGCGCAGAAATACAGGTGCGAGCATACAGTCTAACATGCTAAATTGTTCAGACATAAAATAAGGATAATGCTGAAACAAGGGGGTTAGTGAAATGAGTGTATCACGTAATTGTTTTTGTGCTTTTTGTTTGGCTTTTTCATCGAGGGTATCGGGATGGCGAAGCATAATATCGGCAAGTCTTAACCAATCTTGTTCGAAGCGCCATACATATTGACGTTGCTCTGCACGAGGCATGGGTGCATCTGCATACAGTTTATTTTGACGATATCGGTCATCCAGATATTCGGCAATAATACTGCTTTTATAGAGTTTTAGGCCATTTTCAATCATCATCGGAAGTTGATTGTAGGGATTTAAACTTGCAAGATCTTCGTCTTCATCATCAGCAATAATTAAATTATGTTTGATTTGCTTCTCTGCAAGTACATAGCGTATCCAGTGTGAGCGAAAGTCATCCGCATGACTGTAAAGCGTAATCCCTTGAAGAGGTGCATTTTCGACTGACATAATCCGAGACGATGAGAAATGAATAAGATAGGATACTAAAATTAGACAGTAAAATCACGGGGACTTTAGCAATATCAATGCAGCTACAGTGAAAATTACAGTTTTGTTTTATTTGATTTTATCTGATAGCTTTTCATGTCATTCATTTACCTGATCGTCACCGCATGATGACCATTGCACTTGTACAAAAATTATTATTTTTAGCTGCTGTTATTTTTATGGGCATTGGCTTTTATACGGCACTCGCTGGAGGTTATGCCTCTGATTATGGAGCAGAGGATAATAGTCCTGAACAAAAAAGCAAAATGACCATTTGTACAATTACACTAACACTGTCGGTTATATGCTTAATTGCGAGTTTGAGTCTCTTTGTTTATCGGATCGTTACTCTATTCGCATCATCTTCATAAAAATTAAGACATAAAAAAACCTTGGCATAAGCCAAGGTTTTTTTGTCCGATTCGGTAAACGAATTAACGTTTAGAGAATTGAGGACGTTTACGAGCTTTACGTAAACCAAGTTTCTTACGTTCAACTTCACGAGCATCACGAGTAACGAAACCAGCTTGACGAAGAGCAGGTTTAAGAGTTTCGTCAGAAGCGATCAATGCACGAGTAATACCGTGACGGATAGCGCCTGCTTGACCACCGATACCACCACCAGCAACAGTGATGTAAAGGTCATATTTCTCAGTAGCTTCTAAAAGCTCAAGTGGTTGGTTAACAACCATACGAGCAGTTTCACGACCGAAATACTGTTCTAAAGAACGGTTGTTGATTACGAGTTTACCAGTACCAGCTGATAGGAAAACACGTGCAGTTGCGGTCTTACGGCGACCTGTACCATAGTTAGTAGCCATGTGCTGTATCCCTTAGATGTCCAAAACTTGTGGCTGTTGAGCAGTATGTGGATGCTCAGTACCAGCGTACACTTTCATTTTCTTGATCATTGCATAACCAAGAGGACCTTTTGGCAACATGCCTTTTACAGCACGTTCGAAGATTTCTTCTGGTTTGTGAGCAACTAATTTTTCAAAATTAGTTTCACGAATACCACCAGGGAAACCAGTGTGGCGATAATATTTCTTATCAAGTGATTTTTTACCAGTCACTTGAACTTGCTCAGCATTGATAACAACGATGTAGTCGCCAGTGTCAACGTGAGGAGTATAAGAAGTTTTGTGCTTACCGCGTAAACGACGAGCGATTTCAGTCGCAAGGCGACCTAAAGTTTTGCCAGAAGCATCAACAACGTACCAGTCGTGTTGAACTTCAGCTGGCTTAGCGCTGAGAGTTTTCATTAAACCACTACCTATTATAGTTGGTTTGGACTATGGAAGCTGTCCAAACAAAAGGAGACGCGATTCTATACGAATACGTGAAGAATCACAAATGAAAATATAAAATTTCAAGCGCTGTATTGTAGTATATTTCTTCAGCAATAAACAGTAGATAATCCAGAAATTATAAAAAAAGCGGATGAAAGTAAATCATGTCGAATTCTAATCTGTTAAAAAACACATCTGAACCCTTATTTTGCGGCATTGGTGGTATTTAATGGGCTTATGTAGCACCTTGATTTTAAGCCCAACTTTTTTGTATTTGGTATATTTGCATGGGGCGGATGGTGCGATCATCGTTTTGTTGATGATGCTCACTTTATTTTTCCTTAGTTATTTATTGGTTTATCTGTTGATTGGATTATTGCTTGTGAGCGTTATGTCTTTTTGGTTGATAACGAAGTACCCGCAGCATGTGTCAGTCGTTCAGCGCGGCATTATGATTCTTATTTGCATTGATTTGGATCATTGACATTTTAGGTTTTGCTTTCGATTTCATTCCATACAATGTCGTACAACGCGCTTATTTTTGAGTTTTGTCAGGTATTTTTAGTCAATAAAATTAGGTCTGTCATGTGCATCACACAGTATAATAATGTTATTGCACACACAGGATAAACCCATGCTGCCTTTATATATCACGAGCGGTGAACCCGCAGGTATCGGACCTGATATTTGTTTGAGCTTAGCCAATCGAATAGATGAAAGGCCAATTGTGGTTCTTATTGATAAAGATTTGCTGCTCAAGCGCGCTCAACAATTAAAGCTCGAAGTTGAACTGATCGACTATGTTGGGCAGGATGAGTCGGCAGCTCTAGGTCAGCTTTATGTGGAACATGTACCTGTGACTAAACCAGTTATTGCAGGTCAGTTAGATGTGAATAATGCAGCTTATGTGTTGGAGCAATTACGACGTTCTGCAGATTATGCGATGTCAGGCAAAAGTGTTGGTGTTGCCACAGCGCCTGTGCAAAAGTCGATTATCAATGATGCTGGTATCCATTTCAGCGGACATACGGAGTTTTATCAAGAATTTGCAGGCGTTGAGCGTGTCGTGATGATGCTTGCTACAAAAACGCTCCGTGTCGCATTAGCAACAACACATTTACCGCTTCGTGATGTTGCAGATGCCATTACTCAAGAACGTTTGCATCAAGTCATTGATATTTTAATTCATGATTTAAAAACCAAATTTAAAAAAGATCATCCGCATATTTTGGTGTGCGGTCTAAACCCACATGCGGGTGAAGATGGCTATTTGGGCATGGAGGAGATTGAAGTGATTAATCCGGTGCTTGAGCGTTATCGCGCTCAAGGGGTGAATATGAGCCTGAGCTTACCTGCTGATACCTTATTTACCCCTGAAAATTTAAAAGATGCGGATGCGGTTTTGGCGATGTATCACGATCAGGGCTTGCCTGTGTTAAAGTCGCAGGGCTTTGGCGAAGCCATCAATATCACTTTGGGCTTGCCGTTTATTCGGACTTCAGTGGATCACGGCACAGCACTGTCACTGGCTGGAACCGGTCTTGCTAAAAGTTCGAGTTTACAGGTGGCGGTTGATTTGGCTTTAGAATTAGCACGTGCGAAAAATAACGAAAATTAATAATAAGGGTTTGAATTTTATATGAATAATAGTAAAAAATTATCAAAAACAAAACAGGAAAATAACAAGATGCTTGGGGCGAAATCGAACATTCGCCCATTTTTTGGGATTGTGTTAGCGTTGATGCTGTCAGCATGTTCAACGCTTGCTACAGATCATCATTTTTGTGAATTAAAAGTATTATCGCTGCAAATTCCAAAACAGACGGAAGGATTTATACGTTTTGCATTACCGGGTGCTGTGGATGGCTTTAAACATAATCAGCAAAAATTTAATCAAGCGCTGACCGCGGTGCATAAAAAATATGCGAATCGTGATGGTGCTGATAAAATGCTTCAAGATGGGCAGGCAATCAATGCTAATATTGATCTGCTTGTACAGCATCAAAATAGCCTGAGTGCGCTATATGAATATCAACTTCTTGTAAGTGAAACCATTCCGGGTATTCAAGCTGAATATAACCTTCTGGCTGATATGATGGCTAGAGCAAACAATTCAGCTATTCAAGCAATGATTGCCAAAAATCAAGTCTATATTGCGGGACGAATGTTGAGTTCTTTGCTGAAGTTAACTGATGTGAATTCTATTCATCCAGACGATTTAGATGACTTTTTAGCAGATTTTGAAACTTTCAATATTTATTTGAAGGCTCAACTGAATGGTAATCCTGAACTGGGTGTAGAGCGCGTAAACAATGCTGAAATGCGCGAAAGTTTGCTCTCCATTCAGGCTGAAACTGAAGAAATGATGAAATCTGAAACAATGGCTTTGTTGAAACAAAAAGAGCCATTGCTCAGTGTAATTAAAGCGGCTCGGGATAATGTGACCAAGTCCGAAGAAATTTTTGCTCGCTTGAGTGAATTTGAATCAAGTCAGTAATCGTTGTAATAAACCTATGCGGAGAATTTTATGTATCAAATTAATGCCCTAAACCCAAAAGATGAAGGGCATCACACGCGTAAGCGGTTTGGACAGAATTTCTTACATGATCAACGTGTTATTGCCAAAATTGTACGTTCGGTAAATCCGCGTACTGGTGACAATATTGTCGAAATTGGTCCCGGTCTTGCCGCGCTTACATCGCCGTTAATTGGTGAATGTGATGCTCTAACTGTGGTTGAGCTGGACCGTGACTTAGCTGCAGGTTTGCCGGGCCGTGTGCCGCATCCTGAGCGCTTGACCATTGTTGAAACCGACGCGCTGAAATATGACTTTACCGAGCTGTTTGCCGAAGGCCGTCCACTGCGTGTGGTTGGTAACTTGCCGTATAACATCTCGACACCGTTGTTATTCCATCTCTTGGAATTCGGGGACAAAGTCAAAGACATGCACTTCATGTTGCAAAAAGAAGTTGTGGACCGTATTACCGCTTCACCGAATACTAAAGAATATGGTCGTTTATCGGTGATGATTCAATATTTCTGCAAACCGACGTTTTTATTTGAAGTGCCACCGGGCTCATTTAATCCGCCGCCAAAAGTCACCTCTGCGGTATTCCGTTTAGAGCCTTATGCCGTTAAACCGATTATGGCGAAAGATGAAAAAGCGCTTGCGCGTTTAGTTTCACATGTCTTTACTCAGCGCCGCAAGACCTTGCGTAACAGCTTAAAAGGCATGTTGGTTGAAGATGGTTTTGAAAATGCAGGGGTTGATCCAATGGCGCGTCCGGAAACTCTAACACTTGCAGAATTTGTCGCATTAGCAGATCAAATGGTGGCTTAAATAATTATGACTCGCTCTATTCGCTATAACTATGTCATTGGTGATGTTCAAGGTTGTTTTGAAGCATTAAAAGCTTTACTGAAAGAGATCAAGTTTGATGCAGACCAAGATTTTATATGGTTGGCAGGTGATCTTGTTGCACGGGGTGAAAACTCGGTAGGTGCTTTGCGTTTCATCAAAAAATTAGTGGATAGTGAAGTTGCAGCGACGGTACTGGGCAATCATGATCTGACTTTACTGGCATGCGCTCGCGGTATTAAGGATATTAATCCTAAAGACAATATCGATGATGTGATTCACGCTTTAGAAAGTGATGATCTGATCGATTGGCTACGCAAGCAGCCGCTGTGTCTATTTCCGAATGAGCAAACCATTTTGACTCATGCGGGTATTCCTTTGAATTGGACTGCGCAGCAAACCGCAGACTTGGCAAAGGAAGTGGAAGTGGTGATTGGTCATGACGACTTTGATGTGGTCGATGCGTTTCTTCAAGTGATGTACGGTAAAGAGCCGAACCTATGGTCGGATGATTTGTCTGGTCATGCGCGCTTACGCTGTATTACCAACTATTTGACCCGCATGCGCTTAACCGATGCAGAAGGTCGATTAGAGTTCAGTTTTAAAGATTCACTCGATGACCCTATGCCGAAGGGTTTTAAGCCATGGTTTGAGTTTGAGTCACAAGCAGCTCAGACCCATCAAATTCTGTTTGGTCATTGGGCGGCTTTGCAAGGAAAAAGCATTTCAGCAAAAATCCAAAATGTGGATGGCGGATGTGTCTGGGGCAATCAGTTGATGGCATATCGTTTAGAAGATCAGCACATGTTTGCGGTCGATAATCCTGTGATGTAAGTATTTAAAAATAAAAAAGCCGCATTGATGCGGCTTTTTTATTAGTGTGAGGATTAGTCTAAACGAATCCAAGTTTGGTTACGGCCCAAGACTGAAACGCCAATACTTGCACGGATCGAAATACGTTTTCCTGTGCTGTTTAAGCGCACTTTAGCATCATAAACCTTGCCAGAAAGAGGGTCGATAATACGACCTTTTTCATAATTATTTGTATTATTAATTTGCTTTAAACCTTTAACAATTTCCATGCCGAGAATCGGTTGGTTGGTATAAGGCGCAGGGCACTTATTACAGTTTTTTTGCGGTGTATAGCCAGGACGTGGTGTAATTTTAATAATTTTACCGGTATAGGTATTATTGGATTCTTTGTGAATCGAAATAATCGCTTTGGCCGCTCCTGTTTTATCGTCAATTTGTTGCCACGTGCCAGTAATGTCATTTGCAAATGCGACATTCATCAATCCGAATGTGCAAAGGCTGAATAATATTTTTTTAAACATAATCGCTTTTCCCCTAGAAGCGTGATTTATGAGCACGTATGTTAGAAAGTTTACGAGAATAGTCAACTTAATTTTTTAAAATAATTTGAATATCTTAGGCATAAAAAAACCGCCATGGCGGCGGTTTTTATAACATTGAGCTTATTCTTGGCGAATCCAAGTTTGACTACGACCAAGTGCTGATACACCCATATAGCCACGTAGCGTGAGACGTTTGCCACTGGCATTTAGGCGAACTTTTGTGTCGTAAATTTTGCCTGAAAGAGGGTCAATAATACGGCCTTTGTCGTAGTTATTAGTGCCTTCAATATGTTTTAAACCTGTTAAGATATCAAGGCCTAAAATCGGTTTGTTTTTATAAGGTGCAGGGCAATTTACGCAGGTGTCGCGCGGTGTATAGCCCGGACGCGGCGTCACTTTGATGATTTTACCCACGAATGTTCCATTACTTTCTTTACGGATTTCAATAATGGCTTTTTGTGAACCTGTTTTATCATCAATTTGTTGCCAAGTCCCTGAAAGGTCTTGAGCAAAAGCTGAACCACTCATTACAGCAGCTAAGAATAAGAGGCTCACTTTTAATTTTTTCATCAGATATTCCCTGTAGGTGGTTCACCTATATCAAATCAATTTACTGAATAAATTTAAAATTTATTCAACGCGAATCCATGTCTGTGTACGACCAATCGCGGAAATCCCCAGATATCCACGTAAATGTAAGCGCTTACCATTGGCAGAAATTTTGCCTTTTAAGCTGTAAATTTTGCCTGCTAAAGGATCAATAATTTTTCCTTGAGAGTAGGTATTTTCACTTTCAAGTTTCAGCCCCTTAAATACATCCATCCCTAAAATAGGCTGGTTGGTATAAGGTGCAGGGCAATTCACACATTTTTCCTTTGGTGTATAACCCGGACGTGGCGTCACTTTTACAATTTTGCCGGTATAGGTGTCTTTGGCATCTTTTCGAATTTCGATCAGTGCTTTAGGCGAACCAGTTTTATCGTCAATTTGTTGCCAAGTCCCTGTAAGATCTTGAGCATAGAGTGCGGAGCTTGTAACTACAGCACCGAATAATGCAGCCCATTTCAAACTTTTTTCGATCATATTAATAATCCTTTATCAATACACTTTGTGAGGGTTTATTGATCATACTAGGTAATATTTAAACTTAGAGCAACTACTCTAAGCATAAATATTTACATTTTATTCGGGAAAGTTGACATGTTGCACAAAAGTGCCTTTACCAAAAATGTAACATCCACAGCACATCGTTCAATGTGTTGTGGTGTACCCTTGAATTTATATTAAGTTTATTTTTTATACAAAACAATCATTTAAAAGTGATTGCTCAGTCACATATTTTGTAGATAGAGTATGAAAGTTGGCAACCAGATTGCTGTGAATACTGCATTTACCGCCATGCCAAATGCCGCATAGCGCCCAGCAATGCTGCCGCGCTGCCAAGCTTGAGCTGTGCCAATCGCATGTGCAGCAAGTCCTAAGGCGAGTCCTGATGCACGTTCATCATGAATATTTTTGAGTATGATGGGTGAAAACGCTGCGCCAATCACCCCTGATAAAATCACAATCAAAATTACCAAAGGAATCGGGGAATGCAACAGCGTGGCAATGTTGATGGCAATAGGGGTGGTCACTGCCCGTGTAGCAAAAGCCATAATGGTTGGATCTGACAAATGCAGCAAATAAGCCAGCCCCATAGGGAGGGCAACGGCACTGATACTGGCAAAGACTAAAATCCCGCCCACGGCTTTTAAAGGCAAGTCATCGTAGCGCATCGCTGCTAAAGGAATAGCCAAGGCCACTGTGACATAGCCGAGTAAGTTATTGAACAGTGGATTGACCTGTGCCATATAACTTTCATAGGAAATGCCAAAAAGATAGAGCATACCAATGACGAAAAACATCCCAATCACAATCACGGGGATTTGCGGTAATTTTTTATTAATAGGTTTTGCGACAAGATAGGCGATCAAGGTAATGATGAATCCAGAGATGATTGAAAGCATGTTGATTCTCCTATAGCCATTTCTTAGACATTTTTGCGTAGACCCATAGCGGTATGAGGGTGCTGACAAAGAGAACAATCAAAAACATTGGAATTTCATCACCTAAATGCATCATCATCAGCAATGAGCCTGCACTAATGGGTAAGAAGGCAAAGGCACTTTCTTTCATGATTTTATTATTGGTATCGACCAAACTGGCTGGAATTTTGTTGAATTTTCTCCAAAATGAAAGCACGATCAAGAGGGCAATCAAACCGACTAGATTGCCTAATTCTGGGTGATTGAATTGCTTCATGACCCAGACCGCGCCTTCACGGAAAATAATAATTAATGCAATAGTGCCTATCCAGGCTTTCCAGTCGATGCGCTTGATCCAGTCCATTTTTGTCTTTCGTTAAAATTATACTAATCAAGTTTTAACCGATTTAGTCTTTAATTTCAAATTCTTCAAGTGGACGTTGAAATTGTTGCGCACGCGTTCCCAAAATTTCTTCGATGGGTAAATGCGCCTGTTTAATCAGTTGTTCTAACTTATGCGGGGCAATGATGACGTGCAAAATTAAGTTGCCTTGTTCATCATAACTTTCATTTTGGATCACATTGAGCGCATACAGTTGTGTTCTTAATTTGCCATAAGCCGGTTTTAGACGGACTTCAAAGCTTTGAATCTGTCCCATTAAGCATTCTTGAACCGCTTGGCGTAATAAGGGAAGACCTTTACCACTATGTGCTGAGACATAGACACGTTCCGGCTGATGTGGCTTGCCATAGATGATTTTAGGATCTTCGCCACTGACATCAATTTTGTTATAAACGCGCAGAATCGGAACATCGACACCAATTTCTTTCAGTACTTTTTCGACAGCCTCGATTTGTTCCATCATGTCAGGACTGCTGGAGTCAATGACATGTAACAATAAGGTCGCCTCCAACGTTTCTTCTAAGGTGGCTTTAAACGACTCGACCAGTGAGTGCGATAAATTACGCACAAAACCTACAGTATCTGCGAGAACTAAGTTGCCGATACCATCCCAATGTAGACGGCGTAAAGTTGGGTCAAGTGTCGCAAACAGTTGGTCTGCTGCATAGACATCACTTTTTGCTAAATTATTAAATAAGGTCGATTTACCAGCATTGGTATAACCCACCAATGACACGGTTGGAACAGCAGCTTTTTGACGTGCCACACGACCTTGCATACGTGTTTGGCGGACTTTCTCAAGATTCGCTTTGAGTTGTCCCATACGGAGCTTGAGTAGCCGACGGTCAGTTTCCAGCAGCGTTTCACCCGGTCCACGTAGGCCGATCCCACCTTTTTGGCTATCGAGATCGCCACGACTACGAATCAGCCGTGAAGCCATATGTTGTAATTGGGCCAATTCAACTTGCAATTTACCTTCATAGGTACGTGCGCGTTGGGCAAAAATATCTAAAATTAATTCAGTGCGATCGACCACACGACATCGCATGATGCTTTCAAGATTACGTGCTTGGGCAGGGGTGAGGGCATGGTCAAAAATGACCAATTCGGCTTCATGCTCTGCAACCACTTCTGCAATTTCTTCAGCTTTCCCTGAGCCGATAAATAATTTGGCATCAGGCTTAATACGCTGAGCATGCACATGTTGCAAAATATTGGCACCTGCAGATTGAGCAAGTAAGTGGAATTCTTCGGCATCAAGGTCTGCGAGCATTTGTACTGCCACACTGACTAAAATTACGCGTTCACCGCTCGCTTGATGTTGATTTAAATTTTCCACTCAGCACACACTCCTGTTTAAAGATTCATTTTAGGCGAAAATGCAGTACGAGGGTTAATCTAAGTGAGGGATTAATGGCTAAGTTCTGTATGTCGTGCTATTCAATTAGAGAAAGCTTCGAAAGCTCAGCGCCAATAAGAAAAGCACACAAACATATATCAATGAAAAACCAGCAATGGCTTTTAACGCTTGCCATGAAGAAATAGGGGGATTGTCTGAATATGAATGATTCATAATTTTAACCTTTAAAACCGATATAAAAATAATATTTGATTTTTAAAAACGATTAAAATAGGGAAATATTATCTTCGACTTCGGTTTTTATGATCAATGCAAAAAAACTGTCTTCGGTATATGATGATGAAAATTTACGCCAAATTGTGGCACCGTGTCCTTTTAGTGAACCGTTTATGAATCAACCTCAAATCGTCAATACACCGCAAATTAATGTGTTTTCAAAATTTTATTTGTATTGTAAAAAAGTCGGTGCAGCAGCTGTTGCCGTGACGCAGGGTTTTTATTTGGTTTATCGTCATCAATTGTATAAAGACCCGAATAACCCGCAAAATACCCGCTATGTGCAGTATTTTTGTCGCAAGTTATGCAAAGTATTTAATCTTGAAGTCAAAGTGCATGGCGAAATTCCACGTCAACCAGCCCTTTGGGTAAGTAATCATATTTCATGGTTAGATGTGGCAGTTTTGGGTTCTGGCGCACGTGTTTTCTTTTTGGCGAAAGCTGAGATTGAAAAATGGCCAGTGCTGGGTAATTTGGCGAAAGGCGGTGGCACCTTATTTATTAAGCGTGGTTCTGGCGACTCAATTAAAATTAAAGAACAAATTACGGGCTTCTTAAAACAAGATACGCCGGTACTCTTTTTCCCAGAAGCCACCACTTCAGATGGCAGCAAAATTAAAAAAATTCATGGTCGTATTTTAGGTGCGGCAATTGAAGCCGAACGTCCAGTCCAAATTTGCTTAATTTGCTATGTGAATCAGGACGGTGAACTCGATAATATTGCGCCCTATGTCGGAGACATTAGCTTTGATCGGCATGTCAAAAATGTCTTAGAAATGCCGAATGTCACCGCGCATCTGATGACATTGCCCGCAATTGATTCGGCAGGTCATACTGTTGACAGTCTGACACAAGAAGTGCAGCAAAAAATGAATCAGGGATTAGCAGAGCTTCAAGCTAAAGTTCTTAAAGCGCCAGTTCCAGTTGAAGCTTAATGAATTAGTGATACATGCTGCAAGGGGGATGCCTTTGCAGCACAATCCTTACATAAAGCCTTCGAGCGGCAACCAAGAGATAAATTTCACCCCTGCTTTTTGCCACCACTTGATTTTCGGTTCACGTGGATAAATACGCGTTTGACCATTTGACAGCTTAATTTTCCAATTGATCTGTTGGTCTGCATTGAGTACTAACTTATAGGCATATTTACTCAAATTTTCATCCATGGTGTAGTGGACTGCTTTGGCTAAGCGTGGGCTATTCAGTAATACCCCAATTTCAGTATTTAAATATGCTGAGCGAGGGTCAAAGTTAAATGAACCGATAAAGACTTGTTTTTCATCAATTGCCATCAGTTTGGCATGTAGGCTTGAACGGCTTAAACCTTTTAGACTAACTTTAGATTTTTCCGCCAACTCTTTGGTATTGGTGTTGAGGTTTTCTGCATCAGGTCTAGAGAGAAATTCATAGAGTTGAACGTCGTTTTCCAAGAGATCTTGACGATATTTGCTATAAAAAGCATGAACCAATGGCACGTCATTGGCCTGGAATGAGTTAGTCAAGACTCTGACTTTTACGCCATCTGCACGAAGATTTTTTAGGCGTTCAGCCCCTTTTTTTTCTGGGACAAAGTAGGCCGAAACGATATCGACACTTTGTTCCGGTTTATCTAAACGGTTGAGGAGCTGAAAGTTGAGATGCTCTTCTTTTTTAGCCTTAGATTTGATTTTGCTCGGGGAATCTTTGACCACTTCGGCTTTGACCCAGTCAAATTGGATTTTATTGTTGAGCCAGTCATCAAAGGCATGTGAACGGTTAGCTAAGTCCAAATAATTGACCACAGTGGCTTCTTGGTTATAGTCATCGAGTTGTTGTTTGAGACTGTCAAAGCGCAAACTATAGTGGCGTGGATTGACCAATTGACGTACTGGAAAGGCATAATCATCATTCCAATATTCGTCAAAAGAATGGATGATTTCATCGGATGCCGCACCGACCAACATGACGTCGACATCGGAAAATTGATAATTATCACTGACGTTATAGTATTGGTTACTCATATTGCGACCACCAATCAATGCGATTTGATTGTCTGCAATAAAGCTTTTGTTGTGCATACGACGGTTGATGCGTTTTAGATCCAACACCATATCGACAGGGCGGAAATGTCGGAAGCGGTACGGGTTATACAGTTTGACATCAATATTGGTATGTTGGTCGAGTGCCATATAAATGCCTTCCATTTTTTTTGCATTATTGTCATCGACCAATAAACGAATTTTCACCCCACGATCTGCAGCTTTGATCATGGCATGTAGGGCCAAAGCACCAATTTTGTCGTTATCCCAAATATAGTATTGTAAATCTAAACTTTTTTCGGCCTTATTGATTAGCTCAATTCGAGCCGCTAAGGCTTCTAATGGGTCATACAGAACGTGGTAACCGGTTAAATTAGGATTTTGTTCACGTAGCGGCAGCACAATTTTCGCAAGGCTAGTATCGTCAGTGGGAGTATTAAAGGCATATTCCACAGGTTGAGTTTGCTGTTTAGGCAAGGTACTACATGCAGATAAAGTCAAAACAAGGCTACAACTCAGCAAAACCGCCTTAGTGTGGTTGTGTATGAAGGGCAAATTCTGCTGTTTCGGTGTAGCTGAGTTCATACTGTTAGACATACTAAAAAATTTGATTTGAGTATAAGTGTCAGCTGTGAAAAGATAAATATAGTGACCGAGTTTTCTCGTTAGGCAAATTGTAGAGCAAATGTATGTGGGAATTAGATTCCGTAGTGATGTATTTTTATATCGGGTTGGCTGTGCTGGGCGTTTGGGCAATATCCCAAGCTTGGTTAAGTCAGTCGCGCACGGAAACGATTCATCCGTTTAAAGCCTTCGTACATTTGTTGGCATTTTATCTCTCGTATTTACTTATTCCTTTATTCTTCTTTAGCTTTTATGCAGGCTGGAGTGGCTATTATTCACTACATGAAGCGATTTTTGTCGGTGCTGTTACGGGGCTTTTATGCTATGCCCGCTTTATCGAGCCGCACATGATTCAGGTGAAAAAATGCCAATATCAATTAAACGAAACACGACAATTATTAAAGCCAGTTCGCATTGCTTTAATTGGTGATTTACACATTGGTTTATTTTCAGGTCATGAACGTCAGTTAAAAATGATCGTCGATAAAATCAATGCGCAAAATCCTGATTTGGTCGTGGTTGCAGGGGATTGGACTTACGAGCCAGAAAATAAGTTAGCTGAAGAATTGGCTGTACTGAAAAAAATTATTGCTCCAATTTATTCGGTGAATGGTAATCATGATGAGCAATATCCCGGTCCGCCTATTCAAGCGCTGTTAAAACATGCATTAGAAAGTAATCATGTGGTGGATATCGAAGGGCAAGTGGTGGAATTTAATGAGTTTCGCTTATTAGGCGTTGGGGATTTGTGGGCAGGTAAAGCCGATATGCGCTATTTGCCAGAATTGCCACAAGATAAGCCTTGGATCATTTTGTCGCATAATCCAGATACAGTCGATATGGTACCTAAACTTCCGGGACGACCATTGATGTTGTCGGGTCATACGCATGGCGGGCAGGTACAACTGCCATGGTTGACTGATTATGTAATGAAAAAAGTGTCCATTTTAGGCCACAAAAAAGGGCTATATCAGCATGATAATGCAGATGTCTTTGTCACTGTCGGTACGGGGATGGTTGGGGTACCTTTTCGTTTTCTTGTGCCACCGACCATTGATATTATCGAGTTGGTTTAATCAAAAACTACCGTTCATTATCGCTAAACGGTTTGGTGACTGTTCCTCTTGATGAAGAGCTACAAACCTTGTTTCGTTAATAAAATTGAATCGTGCCATTAAACATTTGTAGTTTGAAGTTGAGTGAATGACAGTGTCTTGGAACAGATGATGTGTATTGCCACTCAGTGGGATCTAAGCTGCATGCATGAATGAAATTAAAATGATGTCAACAAGAGAGTAGCTAATCAGGTCATTGACTCAATTTGAGACATAAAAAAGCCAGCGATATCGCTGGCTTTTTTTGCTATTGAATCAGATTAAACCTGATTATTCACATCATCATTTTTAGTTTCGCGAATCATTAAGAACGCGATCAATGAAAGGATTGATGCCGCAGTTAGGTAGTAACCTACTGCATATAAACCATAGCCAGTTGCAAGTTTAGTTGCGATCAATGGCGCGAAAGATGCACCAAAAATACCAGCCATGTTAAAGGTTAAAGCTGAACCTGTGTAACGTACAGACGTTGGGAAGATTTCAGACAATACCGTACCAATTGGACCATAGGTTAAACCCATGATCGCAAGACCGATACATAGGAATAAGAACACCATCGCAGTACTGCCAGACTCAAGCATGCTTGAGAAGACTAAGCCAAACAATGCAGATACAACACATACCGCAATCGAAGTCGTTTTACGACCAAATTTTTCAGCAAATACAGCAGAAAGTGGAATGAAGGCAGCAAAACAAAGTGTGGCAACCAGTTGAAGTTTTAAAAATTCTTCACGTGTGTAACCAAGCTGGGTTGTACCCCATTGTAAAGCGAATACTGTGGTTAAGTAGAACACTACAAATGTACAAATCGCGGCAATCGTACCGAGAATTAACATCCCCCAGTGCTTAGTGATCACTTCTTTGAACGGAATATTTACTTCTTTTTGCTTATCCAATACTTTTTGGAACGCTGGTGTTTCATGTAATTTTAAACGAATCCACAGACCGACAATAACCAATAGCGCACTTGCAATGAATGGAATACGCCAACCCCATTGCATAAACTCAGCTTCAGACATGAAGTGACCTAAGGTCAAGAATGAGCCTGTTGCAAGAATAAAGCCGATTGGCGCACCTAATTGAGGGAACATACCATACCAAGCACGTTTGCCTTCTGGCGCATTTTCAGTTGCAAGTAGCACGGCACCTGACCATTCACCACCTAAACCCAGACCTTGACCTAAGCGACAAAGTGCAAGCATGAGCGGAGCAGCGATACCAATTTGAGCATAGGTTGGAAGCAAGCCGATACATACTGTAGAAATCCCCATGGTGAGGAGAGCGGCAACTAATGTGGCTTTACGACCGATACGGTCACCTAAATGGCCAAAGAATGCTGCACCAATCGGGCGAGCAATAAAGGCAATCGCAAACGTTGCTAGAGATTGAATCGTTGCGGTTGTTGGATCTGTACTTGCAGGGAAGAACAGATGCGGGAAGATAATTACAGCCGCAGTTGCATAGATGTAGAAATCGAAGAATTCGATTGTGGTACCTACAAGACTTGCTGTAAGTACGCGGAATTTTGAATTTGTTGGTTGCTGTTCAGTGGCAGCAGCACTTGAAGACGCCATGGTGGACCTTACACTTACTAAAAATAATTGAACTTAGTTTTAAAAGCGTAATCTTTTTAAAAAAGGCGTAATTTCTTAAAAAAATACGAAATACCAACTTACGGACTGCGGAATTAGGGTCACTAAAGAATGCAGTGTCAGTGGGTTATATCACGTAGAGATAAATCGACAGGAAATGTGATCCTGCACCTATCAATACAAAAATATGCCAGATAGCGTGTGTATATCTTACCTTTTTTAAGGCATAAAACAATGCACCGATTGTATAAGATAGCCCGCCAATGATCAGGTAGGTTAAAGCTTGATCAGATAAAAAGCGTTGCATATCATCCATTACCAGTACTGCAAGCCATCCCATCACCAAATAAGCAATCAACGAAATCTTTTGAAAACGATGAATGAAAATTAATTTGAATAGTGTTCCAATAGCGGCAATAACCCACAGTGCAATGAGTAAATAATGCGCTTTTGCGGTAGGCAGTGCGATTGCCAGAAACGGGGTATAAGTACCTGCAATTAAATAATAGATTGCGGTATGGTCGAGTTTTTTGTACCAACCACGGCGCTCAGGAGATTCTGCGAAGTGATATAGACTCGACGCTGAAAACAATAACAGCATACTGAATGCATACACCCAAAGTGCAAGCCATTTTCCAGTTGGAAGATATGATCCTTTTAAAATCAGTAGGATACCTGCGATGACCGACAACGCTGCACCGAAAGCATGGGTATAGAAATTCAGTCTTTCTTCAGCTTGGTCATAAGCTAAAAGATGGGGAGCATTCATAACGTATCTTTTATAATAATTTAAATATACACATGTATAGTAATTCAATTTTGCTTTTGGTGTAAGAAGATTTAAAATTGTTTTGCAAATTTATCTAGGTTTATATTATGTCATCATTGGCTTCTCCCTCTACGCAAGAGCAGCAATTTTTAGCAGCCTTTCAGCAAGCCATTGAAACACAGCGTTTTGATCGCATGATTTTGAGTCAGTATAAAGGTGAATTAGACCAATTAGAAAAAATGACCTTGCGAGTCATTTCGCTGCAAGGTGAGTCATTTCTCAGCTGTTTATATCGTTACAAAACTCAAGATATCACCAAAAACTATCCAATCGCATCCGCATATCAACAAGTCGAAAGTTTATTGAGTTGTTGTAAGCAAGCCAACCTGATGACCTTGGATGAAGAAATTCAGCTCAAAAAAAATAAAAAGAAAGCGATGCTAAGCATCAGCAAAAAGCAGCCAGCCTTAGGGAAAATTCCTACGGAGCAGCAAGGACATGATCGAGCGAAACATCGCTATGTCGATCAAAACAGTTATTTCTTACAGCCACTCGGTATTACGGATGCAAAAGCACAAATTATTCCGAGCATGGCACGTAAATGGAAACAAATTAATAAATTTGTAGAAATTTTTTCAGGCGCTTTAAGCCAGATCAAAGAGAGCGATCAATCTCTACATGTCGTGGATTTTGGTTCAGGTAAAGGCTATCTGACTTTTGCATTATATGATTATTTAGCAAAACACCAGCAAGTGCCTAAAGTGACAGGGGTTGAGCTAAATCCGAAAATGGTGGAATTTTGCCAAAGCGTTGCGCAGCAGTCGAATTTCAGCCAACTGGATTTTTTCCAAGGCGATGTTCGTACATATGCGCCTGAGCGCTTAGATGTCATGATTGCACTGCACGCTTGTGATGTAGCAACGGACTTTGCGATTCATACCGGCATTCGATTAAATGCGCAAATGATCATGTGTGCGCCGTGTTGTCATAAAGAATTGCGTCCGCAATTGAAAGCGCCGCAAGTACTTGCACCGATGTTGCAATTTGGCATTCATGCGGGCCAGCAAGCAGAGATGCTTACTGACACGATTCGTGCACTTTTATTGAAAGCATATGGTTATGAAACCAAAGTCTTTGAATTTGTGGCACTTGAGCATACCAGTAAAAATAAAATGATCTTGGCAACCAAACGTGCAGACTATGTCGAGCCTGATCAAGCGGTATTGGCGCAGATCCAAGCTTTAAAAGACATGTATGGCATTCAAAAGCATTCCTTGGAATTATTGTTAAATGATCAATGGGACCAGCAAGATATTGGCTGTAAATGCTAAAGGATGAAGGGATGCAGCAGTTAAATATTCAATTCGGTCCGTGGGAGCAACTGGCATCTGCAGCTCGATCGATACGTGAACAGGTCTTTATTTTAGAACAGCAGATATCGCCCGAAGATGAATGGGATGCAGAAGATGAGATTTCACTGCATTTTATTGTTCATGATGGGATGAAAGCTATTGCAACTGCACGTTTGTTGAAAAATAACAGTATAGGTCGTGTTGCTGTTTTAAAGGCTCATCGCGGTCAGGGGATTGGTAAAATCTTGATGCAAGCCATCATTCAACAAGCGACATTAGAGCAACGTGAATATTTAAAACTATCTTCACAAGTGCATGCTATCCCTTTTTATGCAGCGTTGGGTTTTGTTGTTGAAGGTGATGAATATTTAGATTGTGGTATTCCGCATCAAGATATGTATATGGCTTTGGCTTAAATACTTAAAATTGGACAGCTATAAATAAAAAACGCTTAATATTTTAAGCGTTTTTTATTTGCATAGATTGGGTCAAAGCTTAGTGACCATGATCATTCGATGCAGTAGGTTCAGGGCTCATGTCATCCATATGTGCATGTTGTTCTTCGGTCATATGCATGTCTGCTGCAGTCGGTGCAGATGCTTCACGAGCTGCTTGATCAGCTTGCGCCTTTTTCAACGCTTCTTCTGACATCACAGGGGCATTTTTAAATGCATGCTGTTGAGTATTGTCTTTTTTCTGTTGGCTCGGCATATAGTCTGGTTCATTGGTCACAGCAAGCCAGAAAATACCCATGAATAGCGCACCTAAAATACAGAAGATAATCAGTGCTTTCCAGCCCCATGGTGATTTTTCAGGAGAAGTATGATCTGTCATAACAAGCTACTCAATCGGATAAAAAGAAATCAAAAAACTTGTTACTTTATAACATAAAACTGATGAGAGTTCGCGTAAATTCTAGGCTTGTTTGCAAACACGCGACTGAGAAGGAAAATAAAAAGGAGCCGAAGCTCCTTTTGATGTGATTGAACAGCAAAATTTGCATGCTCAAAATGAATAATTAAATCTGCTCAGCTTTCGCCACTTTGTCTTTCAGCAATTGCGGTGCTTTGAAGCGTTCGCCATATTTTGCTTCTAGTGTATTGGCACGTAATAGCGCTTTTTCCAAACCATATTGGTTTAAAAATTGAAGTGCACCACCTGTCCAAGGGGCAAAACCAATCCCGAAGATTGATCCGACATTGCCATCAACAGTCGATTCTAAAACACCTTCTTCTAGGCAGCGTAAGGTATCGAGTGACTGTACAAACAGGAAGCGGTCAATCATTTCCTGTTCAGAAATAGCATTATCTTTCTGCCATTTGCTCAAGCCATCCCAAAGGTGCTTTTTACCGCCTTCAGGATATTCATAAAAACCTGCACCAGCTACTTTACCTTTACGTCCGAACTCATGAATCATCGTTTGAATAACGTCATCCGCACCTGAACGTGGTAGGTCTTTGCCTTCGGCTTGCAAGGCTTTACGTGTCTCGGCCGCAACATGCTCAGACAGCGTTAAAGACACTTCATCTTGAATCGCCAATGGGCCTACAGGCATGCCGGCTTTTAGTGCAGCCATTTCAATGCGGGCAGGGTGTACGCCTTCAGACAGCAGACGTAAACCTTCTTGCACAAAGGTGCCAAAGACACGGCTGGTAAAGAAGCCACGGTTGTCATTCACTACAATTGGCGTTTTGCCAATTTGCTGCACAAAGTCAAAGGCTTTAGCCAAAGTTTCAGCCGAAGTGTTTTTACCTTTAATAATTTCCACTAATTGCATTTTGTCGACAGGACTAAAGAAATGTAGACCGATAAATTTAGCTTGATCTTGAGATGCATTGGCCAAGCCTGAAATCGGCAAGGTTGAGGTGTTGGATGCAAAAATACCGCCATCTGCCAAATAGGCTTCTGCTTCTTGTGTCACTTTGGCTTTGAGTTCGACATTTTCAAATACCGCTTCAATGATCAAGTCGCAGCCTTGTAAGTCGGCAGCATCTGCAGTGGCATGAATCAGTCCTAAAACTTGATCACGTTTTTCTGCACTTAAACGGCCTTGAGATACTTTTTTATCTAGCAGTTTTTGGCTATAGGCTTTGCCTTTTTCAGCAGCTTCAACAGAAACATCTTTGAGTACAACTGCAATGCCTTTTGATGCTGTGGCATAAGCGATGCCTGCACCCATCATGCCTGCACCTAAAATACCAACTTTGGTGGCTTGCCATTTCGCGACGTCTTTTGGACGGCTTGCACCAGACTTAATAGCGTTGAGACCATGCCAGAAGGTGCCGATCATATTTTTAGAAATTTGACCGGTTGCAAGGTAAGTAAAGTAACGTGATTCAATCGTGAGCGCCGTATCAACATCGACCTGAGCGCCTTCAACAGCAGCCGACATAATGGCTTCAGGCGCAGGGTAACAGCCCTTGGTTTTGTCACGCAGCATAGCGGGGGCAATGGCGAGCATTTGCGCCACAGCAGGAGTCGATGGCGTACCGCCCGGAATTTTATAGCCTTTTACATCAAAGGGCTGCTGTGATTTTGGATTGGCTTTGACCCACGCAATCGCTTTGTCCATCAGGTCTTCAAGGCTATCTGCAGTGTCTTGAATCAGCCCCAATGATTTGGCTTTTTCGACACCAACTTGTTTGCCTTCCATCAAGAGCGGAAAAGCATTTTGCAGACCCAATAAACGTACCATACGTACAATACCGCCACCGCCCGGTAGTAAGCCTAAAGTTACTTCTGGTAAGCCAAATTTCGCCTTAGCATCATTCAGTGCGATTCGATAATGACAGCCAAGAGCTAACTCCCAACCACCGCCAAGCGCCGTGCCATTTAAAGCTGCAACAACAGGAATGCCACGGGTTTCGATATAACGCAGTTTGGCTTTCATCTCTTCAATCATATTGAAGAATTCAGTTGCATGCTCAGGTGTAGCTTGAATCAGTTCGTCTAAGTCGCCGCCGGCAAAGAAGGTTTTTTTTGCGGAACGGAAAATAATCCCTGCAATATTTTCATCTGCTTGCAGTTTGTCTACCGTTTCAGCCAGTGCCGTGCGGAAGTCTGCATTCATGGTGTTGGCAGATTGGTTTGGAGAATCTAAAGTTAAAATGACGATATTGTCGGCATTTTTTTCAAATTGAATTGCGCTCATTTTTATTCTCCTTATACCAACTCAATAATCGTTGCGATGCCCATACCGCCACCCACGCAAAGTGTTGCTAAGCCGCGTTTTTTACCTTGGCGTTCTAGTTCATCCATCAGGGTGCCTAAAATCATGGCGCCTGTTGCACCCAGCGGATGTCCTAATGCAATTGCACCGCCATTCACATTGACTTTGGTAGGATCAACCTTGAGTTCGGTAATAAAACGCATCACGACTGCTGCAAAAGCTTCGTTCACTTCAAATAGGTCAATATCATCAATGGTTAAGTTAGCTTTGGCTAAGGCTTTACGTGCAGCAGGTGCAGGGCCAGTCAGCATAATGGTTGGGTCTGCACCCACCAATGCAGTGGCAAGCACTTTGGCACGCGGTTTTAGGCCTTGTTCTTTGATCGCTTTTTCAGAGGCAAGCAATACTACGGCAGCACCATCAACGATGCCCGATGAATTCCCTGCATGGTGTACATGGTTGACTGCGCCGACTTCAGGATATTTTTGCAAGGCAATGGCATCAAAGCCCATTTGTCCCATCATGGCAAAACTTGGGTTGAGCTTGCCTAAGCCTTCTGCTGTGGTCGTTGGTTTAATAAATTCATCTTTGGCTAAAACTGTCACGCCTGCTTTGTCTTTAACAGGAACGACAGATTGGTCAAAATAACCATTGGCTTGAGCTGCTGCGGCTTTTTGCTGAGAGTTGGCTGCAAAGGCATCCACATCTGCTCGACTGTAACCGTCAATGGTGGCAATTAAATCTGCCCCAATGCCTTGCGGAATAAAATCACAAGCCATATTGGTTTCAGGATCAAGTGCCCAAGGGCCGCCGTCACTGCCCATCGGCACACGAGACATCGACTCAACACCGCCAGCCACTACAAGGTCTTCCCAGCCAGAGCGGACTTTTTGCGCCGCCATATTCACAGCTTCTAAACCTGATGCACAAAAACGGTTGATTTGAACGCCTGCTACATCATTGTCCCAACCTGCTGCAATGGCTGCGGTTTTGGCAATGTCTGCGCCTTGGTCACCAATGGGAGTCACACAGCCCAGTACAATGTCGTCTACTGCAGCTGTGTCAAATTGATGGCGGTTTTGCAATTCGTTTAATAAACCGGTCAGTAGGCTAATCGGTTTAACGGCATGTAGTGAACCGTCTTTTTTTCCTTTGCCGCGCGGTGTGCGAATGGCATCAATAATGTAAGCCTCGCTCATAATCCTGTCCCTATGATCTATAAATTTTTATTGGTTTTTTGAGTGTACGGATTAATCAAGCCAGTGCAATGATGAGAACGGGCGAGTCGTTTGATATTTTTGGTCAACGCTTGCTGCTGAATAAGGTCAAAATCAAACTGCATATTGATACCGAGGGTCGGTTAAGATCAGTTGCTATCGATTCAGTACAAATTGAAGATCTGCTTATGCATAAAAATGTGAAGCGAGTGTTGAAAAGTCTGGCTTGGCTTGTTTTTGCTGGCTGCTTAGGTTTTGTATGCATAATCGTTTTTTATATTTATATGATTTATAGCATTCATCCTTCAGATGAAGGGACGGGCGGTTTAGCCTGTGAGTATGATCGAAATGATCATGTGACCAAGGCAGAAATGTATCGTATACAGGATGGTAAACGCGTCATCACGCCTGTCGATCCAATACTTTGTCAAAAACAACGCGCAGATTTTCCGAAATAAAAAACCTGATCGAGATCAGGTTTTAGAGAATGGTATTTTTGAATATTGCTTAATGATAACCATGTAATTGGCGATATAGGCCTGGTGTTACACCGGTCCACTTTTTAAATGCACGGTGGAAAGTACTGGTTTCACTAAAACCGACTTGCTGTGCAACATCTTCAAGCGTTAAGTCTGGGTTAAGCAATAAGTGAATTGCAGCATCTCGACGTAAAGCATCTTTTACACCTTGGTAGCTCTTACCTTCAGCGGCTAAACGACGACGTAGTGTTTGCGGCGATAGATACAGCATTGAAGCAACATCGTTCAAGGTTGGCATTTCTTCGCCAATTTGACTCTTCAGCACATCACGGATACGAGATGTTAATGAATTGGTATTTTTAAATTTAACCAATAACTGTGCAGGAGCCGCTTTTAAGAATTCTTCAAGCGTTTCTTCGTTTTGACGAATGGGTAAATCTAAATAATCCGCTGCAAATGTAATTTCAGTTCGTGGTGTATCAAACTGCATGACAGGTGCAAAAAACAAGGCATCATATTCGTCAGCATGTTCAGGACGTTCATAACCGAAGTGAACACGCTCTAAAGGCAGACGACGTTCAATCAACCAAGAAGCGAGACCATGCCAAATCATCAGCATACTTTCTGTAATGAAATGGTCTGGGTCCATAGATTTTGGAATTTGAGGAACTAAACGTGCTTCGTGCTTATCACGTTCTAGTGTCACCGACCATTCATCACCAAACAGTTTGTAGAACTGCGAAGACAATTCGAGTGCATCACCGAGGGTTTTTGCATGAATAATCAATTGGCACATAATGGCAAAAGTACCCAAGCGGCGCGGTTGAATATCAAAACCGACATGTTCGTCTTGAGTCACCATCCACAACATTTTAATAAAACGTGTGTATTGTTCAGGTGAAATACGCGCTTTGGGTTGGCGTAGAAGTTCAGCCTCAATGCCAACATGAGACAATAAAGTTTCGACATCCATGCCGAGACGTCTCACACCAGTTAAGGCTGCGTTGACGAAATGGATACTGATCGTATCACGACTCATGTTTAATCCTTCAGTCTCTTTAATGTTCACAAATGTTTGACCTAAATGACGCTAAAAAAAGAAATCATGGCAATTTACAACAGCGGTTTTGCCATTTTTACATGGTAAATTGCCGAAACTATCAAGGTAAATGGCTGAACATGACATTGTTTTAATCATTTTATATTTCTACCATGGATAAAAAATCTACACAATTAGAGAAAAATATCCATGGAAGCTGCTTTAAAAGGATTGAAAGTACTCGACTTTTCGACATTACTCCCAGGGCCATTTGCGACCTTGTATTTGGCTGACATGGGTGCGGAAGTTGTGCATATTGAGTCACCGACGCGTCCCGATCTAGTTCGTTTGATGCCACCTTATGCCAATGGGCAAGCCACAGCGCATAGTTATTTAAATCGCAATAAACAATCCATCGCATTAGATTTAAAAGATCCGAAAAGCATTGAATTGATCAAAGCTAAAATTTCAGATTTTGATATCGTGGTAGAACAATTTCGTCCAGGTGTCATGCAACGCTTGGGTTTGGATTATGCAGATTTGGCCGAAATTAATCCGCGACTTATTTATTGCTCGATTACGGGTTATGGTCAAACTGGGCATTACAAAGACCGCGCAGGGCATGACATCAATTACTTGGCTTTATCGGGCATTTCAGGTCATAGCGGACGCCAAGATAGTGGCCCGCCACCGATGGGGATTCAAATCGCCGATGTTGCAGGTGGATCAATGCATGCAATTACTGGCATCTTAGCTGCGGTGATTGAGCGTTACCGTAGCGGTTTAGGACAATATATTGATATTTCCATGACCGATTGTGCCGTAGCATTGAACAATATGGCTGCAGCAGGAGTATTGGCTGCCAATGCGGTAACCGCGGCAGAGACGGCGCATCTGAATGGCGGCAGTTTCTATGACTATTATCGAACGCAAGATGGTCGTTATCTGTCAATAGGTGGTTTGGAGCCACAGTTTTTACATGGATTGGCGAAAATTCTAGATTTACCCGCTTTAGCGACGCAAGGCATGTCATTTGATCCACAGGATCAGACTGAAATTAAGCATGCAGTTGCCAGCAAGATACTGACCAAAACATGGGCTGAGTGGAAAATAATTTTTGCCACTCAAGATGTCTGTGTGGAGCCAGTTTTAAGTTTGGATGAAGCTCTAAATTCACAATTGGCCCAAGAGCGGCATTGGTGTGTTGAAGTTCCGCTACAAGAAGGCGACACAATGACACAAACTCAACTGGCATGTCCGATTAAATTTTCTAGATCAGCATTGATTTATACCCATGTGGGTAAAACTTTAGGTGCGGATAGTTGGTTATGAATGGTATGAAAAAAGGTTATAAGTTAAACAATAAAACCTTTAAAATCTCTTAATTAGATAAACATCTATGTAAATATTGAGAGTTGTTAATAAAAAAATAAATAAATTATACAAATGTGAGAGTATTATATGAACTATTAACACAATTGGTATATAGGTCTCCGAATGAAAATAGCTGTGAGTAAACTTGGATCTTTATATCTTAGCCTCGGAATAATGCTTGCGGGTTCAGCAACCCAAGCGGCAACTACTGCAGATGCTTTCAGTTCTGAAAGCCCATGGATGTTCGGTGATTGGAACGGTCAACGAACAGCGCTTCAACAGAAAGGTTACGATTTTAGTTTTAGTTATGGTGGCGAATTAGCCACTTTGTTAGATGCAAAGCATGCTTCTGGTCATGGCACTGAATATGCGGACCAATTCGCGATCGGGGCACATCTCGATTTAGAAAAAATTGCGGGTTGGAAAGATACCGAAGCGCAAATCAATATCACTGAACGTAATGGTCGTTCATTGTCTCAAACTTCAGATGCATTAAATGGTCATTTAAGTGCAACACAAGAAGTGTGGGGTCGTGGTCAAACTTGGCGTTTGACTGATTTTTGGATCAAGAAAAAATTCTTAGACCAAAAATTAGATATTAAAGTCGGTCGTTTTGGTGAAGGTGAAGATTTCAACAGCTTTGACTGTGACTTTCAAAACTTAGCACTTTGTGGTTCACAAGTGGGTAACTGGGTCGGTGACCAATGGTACAACTGGCCAGTCAGCCAATGGGCTGCTCGCGTGAAATATAACATTCAGCCTGAACTCTATGCACAAGTCGGGGTTTATGAATACAACCCTGAAAATCTAAAACGTGGTAAAGGTTGGAACTTGAGTACCGATGGTTCAAAAGGTGCGATTATTCCTGCTGAAGTAGTGTGGACTCCAAAAGTGGGGACACAAAAGCTTCCGGGTGAATACCGTGCAGGTTACTACTACAGTACCGCTGATGCCGATGTCATTGATAGCCCAATAAATGAAAAAGATCACCATCAAGGTGGTTGGATTGTGGCGAAACAACAACTGACAGCGCACAAAGACGATGCTTCACGTGGCTTAAGCGGTTTTGTGAATGTCACCGTGCATGACTCAGACACCAATAATGTGAGTGATATGCAAAACATTGGCTTGGTCTACAAAGGTGCATTCGATGCACGTCCTCAGGATGAAATTGCGATTGGTTTAGGTCGTATCAGCATTAATGATGATGTGAATGATGCCAATATTGCCAATAACAGCGTTGATGCACGCGGTCTACAAAGTGAAGAGTATGACGCAGAGATTTACTACGGTATTCATGCAGCAAACTGGCTGACTATTCGTCCAAATATTCAATATATCCGTCACGTCGGTGCTTACAAAAATGGTGAGAATGCGTGGGTCGGCGGTATCAAATTTCAAACAGCATTTTAATTGATGTCAAATTAGAGTTCTTATAAAAGCAATTCGGTAATTCTGAGAAAAATTACGATATTTTCCCTTGAATTGTTTTTGTAACAACTTCTCTTTGCGACATAAAAACGGTGGTGTGTTGAATGTGTTTCACGCACCAAATACAACATTCGACAATAGAGGTGGTCAACATGAGCAACCCATCTACCGGAACTGGGATGCGAACATTTACCGTCGTTGTGATGGCAATTTTCGCCTTAGTTCTATTGATTGGTGGTATCTGGCTGGCAGTCCTTGGCGGTTCTTGGTACTACATTATCGCCGGCCTGTTAATGCTGGCTTCAGCAATATACTTAAGAAAAATTCAAAACAGTTCTTTATACATTTATGCAGCGTTGATGCTGGGTACAGTGATTTGGGGACTATGGGAGGCAGGTTCTGACTTTTGGGCACTTGCACCGCGTTTTGATATTTTAGGCTTATTGGGCCTTTGGTTACTGATTCCTGCCGTGACACGCGGTATGGAAAATGGCAAAACTGCGAAAATTACATTATCAGGCACACTGGTGATTGCGATTATCGTGATGATCTATTCAATTTTTAATGATCCGCAAGAAATTCACGGTGAAATTAAAAATACACAACCTCAAACAGCCAAAGCGATTGAGGGTATTGCTCCTGAAGATTGGCCTGCCTATGGTCGTACACAAGGTGGTGTACGTTATTCTCCACTCACCCAAATCAATAGCGACAACGTTAAAGATTTAGAAGTAGCATGGACTTTCCGTACGGGTGAGTTACCAACAGAAAATGACTCAGGTGAAACCACAAACCAAGTCACTCCGATTAAAGTCGGCAATGACATGTTTATGTGTACAACTCACCAACGTTTAATTGCACTTGATCCTGCGACAGGTAAACAAAAATGGGCATTCGATCCTAAACTTAAAGCGGACAATACCTATCAACATTTAACATGTCGTGGTGTGTCTTATTTTGACGCTGCAAATACCACTCAGTTTGCAAAAAGCTTAGAGAACAAACGCTCGACTTCAACTGAATGTCCGCGCAAAGTGATCTTGCCTGTAAATGATGGTCGTTTGGTTGCAGTCAATGCTGACACAGGTAAAGCATGTAGTGATTTTGGTCATAACGGCGAAGTCGATCTACAAAAAGATATGCCTTATCCGTATCCGGGTGGTTATATCCCAACTTCACCTCCAGTGGTTACTGGCACAACCATTGTGATTGGCGGTTCAACAACTGATAACTTCTCGACTAAAGAGCCATCTGGTGTCATCCGTGGTTATGATGTCAATACCGGTGAATTATTGTGGATCTTTGATACAGGGGCGGAAGATCCAAATGCCATGCCAGGCGAAGGTCAAAAATACTCTGTAGCCTCACCGAATGCATGGGCACCTTTAGCATATGACGAAAAACTTGACATCGTTTATGTGCCAACAGGTGTAGGCACACCAGACATTTTTGGTGGTCACCGTACGCCATTAGATGAACGCTATGCAAACTCAATGTTGGCATTAAATGCATCAACAGGTAAATTAATTTGGAATTTCCAAACCACGCATCATGATTTGTGGGATATGGATGTACCATCACAACCTTCATTGGCAGATATCAAAGATAAATCAGGTAATACTGTTCCTGCGATCTATGTCTTAACCAAAACAGGTAATGCATTCGTCCTTGACCGTCGTACCGGTAAAGCGATTGTGCCAATCACCGAAAAAGCAGTTCCACAAACTGTAAAACGTGGTCCACAAACTAAAGGTGAGCATTATTCTGCAACTCAACCGTTCTCTGATTTTGATTTAGCACCAAAAGATAAATTGACTGATAAACAAATGTGGGGTGCCACTATGTTTGACCAGTTGATGTGTCGTGTGTATTTCAAATCATTAAACTACGACGGTATTTATACACCACCTTCTGAAAATGGCACATTGGTATTCCCAGGTAACCTTGGGGTATTTGAATGGGGTGGTATGTCGGTGAACCAAGACCGTCAAGTCGCTGTGATGAACCCAATTGGCTTGCCATTTGTGACTAAGTTGATTCCTACAGATCCAAACCGTGAGCAAACTGCGAAAGGTGCGGGTACTGAACAAGGTGTTCAACCGATGTATGGCGTGCCTTATGGTGTGGAAATCAAAGCTTTCTTGTCACCACTTGGCTTACCTTGTAAACAACCTTCATGGGGCTTTACTGCAGGTGTAGATTTAAATACACATGAAGTGGTCTGGAAAAAACGTATTGGTACAATTCGTGATAGTTTACCGAAATTGTTCCAATTACCTGCTGTGAAAATTGGTGTACCAGGTCTTGGTGGATCAATCTCGACTGCTGGTAATGTCATGTTTGTAGGCGCAACACAAGATAACTATATCCGTGCAATCAATGTAACGAATGGTGATACTTTGTGGGAAGGTCGTCTACCCGCAGGTGGTCAAGCGACTCCAATGACTTATGAAGCAAATGGTAAACAATATGTTGTGATCATGGCTGGTGGTCATGGTTCATTTGGTACAAAACTTGGTGATTACCTTGTTGCGTATGCATTACCAGATAAAAAATAAGTGATTTTACATCGCTAAATAAAAAGCCCGATTTATCGGGCTTTTTATTGGCTGAAATTCTTTATGTAAATTTATGCTAAGTAATGGAGAAATAATTCAATATATTAATAAATAAAAAGTAAATGACCGGAATCCGCTATATCAGTGAAATTGCGACAGTCTTATCAATAAAATCGCTATTAAATATGTAAAAAACGCATTTTCTTGATAGATAAAATCTCGTTATGCTGTGCATTGTTATAATAGAAATTACTAGCTGTACGCCATGTATTTATATACTGATTTTGACCAGCAACTGGTTAATGAACGTGTTGCACAGTTCCGTGATCAAACGGAACGTTATTTAGCAGGTAAATTGACGGAAGATGAATACCGTCCACTGCGTCTTCAAAACGGCCTTTATGTACAACGTTATGCACCGATGCTACGTATTGCAGTACCTTATGGCCTGATGAATTCTAAACAATTACGTAAAATTGCGTCATTGGCTCAGGACTATGACCGTGGTTATGCGCACGTATCTACTCGTCAAAACATTCAGTTTAACTGGCCTGCACTAGAAAATGTGCCTGATATGTTACAAGAGCTCGCATCTGTTCAAATGCATGCGATTCAAACTTCGGGTAACTGTATTCGTAACACAACCACTGACCAATATGCAGGTGTGGTTGCGGGTGAAATTGCTGACCCACGCCCAACGTGTGAATTGATTCGTCAATGGTCAACTTTCCACCCAGAATTCGCTTTCTTGCCACGTAAGTTCAAAATTGCAGTTTCAGCACTGGAAGAAACTGATCGTGCGGCAACGTCTTTCCATGATATCGGTGTGTATATCGTGAAAAATGAAGCAGGCGAGATTGGCTATAAAATCAAAGTTGGTGGTGGTTTAGGCCGTACACCAGTGATTGGTAGCTTTATTCGTGACTTCTTGCCACGTGAAGATTTGATTGCTTATTTAGAAGCGGTACTTCGTGTATACAACTTACACGGTCGTCGTGATAACAAATATAAAGCGCGTATCAAAATTTTGGTGAAAGCATTAACACCAGAAGTATTTGCAGAGAAAGTGGAAGCTGAATTTGCACATACCATCAAAACATTAAAAATTGATGCTGATACCTTGGCGAAAATGGATGAGAACTTCACACCATTTGATTACCAAGATTATGCGGATGAAGATTTCACAGAGCAATTTGCCGCAGAGCCGAAATTTAAACAATGGTTCAACATCAACACCAATGCACATAAAGTCAAAGGTTACCGCATCGTTACGATTTCTCTGAAACGTGCGGGTATTGCACCGGGCGATATGACTGTTGAAGAAATGAACCTGATTGCTGACTTGGCTGACAAATATACCTTTGGTGAGTTCCGTACCACACATGAGCAAAACATTGCGCTTGTGGATGTACCACAAAAAGATTTGTTTGATCTATGGAAAATCCTTGATCAACACAATCTTGCACGTGCGCATATTGGGTTCTTAACCGATATCATTTGCTGCCCAGGTGGTGATTTCTGTTCATTAGCAAATGCGAAATCGATTCCAATTTCTGAAGCCATTACACGTCGTTTTGATGACTTAGATACCATTTACAATTTAGGTAAATTGGATCTGAACATCTCTGGTTGTATGAATGCGTGTGGTCACCACCATGTCGGTAATATCGGTATTTTAGGTGTAGATAAAAAGGGTGCTGAATTCTATCAAATCACTTTGGGTGGTAATGCCGACCATGATGCATCGATTGGTGACATCTTAGGCCCATCATTTGCAGCTGAAGTTGTACCTGACATCATCGAAGAAATCTTAAATACTTATCTAGACCTGCGTGCTGAAGGCGAAGAGTTTATTGATACTTACCGCCGTGTTGGCATCCAACCATTTAAGGAGCGTGCATATGCTTAATACAGCACTACAAGTCCTCTCTAAAGATGGCTCGATTGCAGACAATACTTACCAAGTCATTGGTGAAGATGGTGTGTTGCCACAAGGTGACGTGGTTTTAACAGTTGAGCAGTTAGATCAACTTGCGAATGTAACTGGTAAAAAAGCACTTTTCGTAACGGTGGATGCTTCACCTGAAACCAATGAATTCCCGCTTGATCAGTTAGATGCAATCTTTATCGAGTTTGCTGGTTTTAACGATGGTCGTGGCTATTCATTTGCTGCCTTGTTACGTCGCCAAGGTTTTCAAGGCGAGCTACGTGCAACAGGTGATGTATTCAAAGATGTGTTGAACTACATGAAGCGTTCAGGTTTCGATACTTTTGTAGTGAAAGAAGGTAAAGATATTGCTGAAGCTGCTGCTGGCTTAGGTGATTTTACCAATCCATATCAAGCTTCAACTGCAGTGCCGCAAGCGCATTATCAAACTGGTGCTTAAGTGCCTTGATCAATAAAAAAGCCTCCATTCGGAGGCTTTTTTATTGATCGAAATACTTTTAATGAGTGATTATTCATTTTTAAGCTGGCAATTGACCATCCATTTAATACCGAACTGATCGGTAAATGCGCCATAGAGTGCACCCCAAAAGGTCTTTTCGAGAGGCATTTCTATAGAGCCACCTTTGGACAATGCATCAAACAATCGTTTGGCTTCAGCTTGTTCACTACTGTCTAAATTAATCGAAATATAGTGATTGCTGCCTAAGGTAAAGGGTTGATTGGATTGCGCACAGAATTGTTCGTTGACATCTGAGGCCATCAGCACGGTAAATTCATTGATCGGTAGGGAAATATGCATAATCTTTTGCTGATCTGTATTGGATAGTGAAATGCCATCCTCAGCAGGCATATCACCATAACGCATCACATTGAGGAACTCTCCACCAAATACAGAACGATAAAAATTAAAGGCTGCCTCGGTATTGCCTTGAAAATTCAAGTAGTGATTGAGCTGCATGGTGGTCATCCATTTTTATTATGTCGACATTTATTTTAAGAGCCTTGGCTGAGCTGTATGTGAACAATTTATGTCTAAAATGTAAGCATAAAAAATCCCTCTTACAGAGGGATTTTCAGTCTCCCTCCTTTATTAAAGGAGGGGTTAGGGGAGGATTAAACAATATTCCCTCTAAATCGCCCTTTGTGAAGGGAGTCAGCAGAGGATTAAAGCAATTCAATCGCCACAGCAGTCGCTTCACCGCCACCAATACACAGTGCTGCAATACCGCGTTTACCACCTGTGCGTTTTAATGCATGGATCAGCGTTAATATAATGCGTGAACCTGTAGAACCAACTGGATGTCCAAGCGCACAAGCACCACCATTGATATTTACTTTTTCAGCATCTAATTTAAATTCATCAATTGGGCACATCGTGACCATGGCAAAAGCTTCATTGATTTCCCATAAATCTACGTCAGCAACATTCCAACCCGATTTATCTAGAACTTTTTGAATTGCGCCTACAGGTGCAATGGTAAACTCGGATGGATGCTGAGAATTTGATGCATAAGCCACAATTTTTGCGAGCGGATTTAAACCTTTTGCTGAAGCTTGATCTGCTGAAGTTAAAACTAAAGCAGACGCACCATCAGAAATAGAACTTGCATTGGCAGCGGTAATCGTTCCATCTTTAGCAAAAGCAGGGCGCAGCGTTGGAATTTTTTCGATATTGGCGTTAAAAGGCTGTTCGTCTTTATCGATAATCACATCGCCTTTACGACTCGAAACAGTGACAGGCACGATTTCGTCAGCAAAATAACCCTCAGTAATTGCAGTTTGTGCACGTTTAAGCGAGCGAATGGCGAAGTCATCCATTTGTTCACGTGTATAGCCTTTGGTATTTGCCATATCCTGCGCAAAAGAACCCATGAGTCGGCCCGTTTCTGCATCTTCTAGGCCATCTAAGAACATATGATCTTTAACATCACCATGGCCCATACGGTAGCCAGCTCGTGCTTTGGTCAATACATACGGCGCATTGGTCATTGACTCCATACCACCTGCAACCACGACTTGAGCCGAACCTGCCTTAATCATATCTGCCGCTTGCATCACGGCCTTCATACCTGAACCACACAGCTTGTTGATGGTTACGGCACCAGTTGAATCTGGAAGACCAGCCTGACGCATCGCTTGACGGGCAGGACCTTGTTTCAGACCAGCCGGAAGCACACAGCCCATAATGACTTCTTCAACATCTGTCGGTTGTAAACCCGCGCGTTCGATGGCTGCTTTAATCGTAACTGCGCCTAATTCAGGTGCAGTGACAGCGGCTAAACTCCCTTGAAAACCACCCATTGCTGTACGGGCACCATTCACGATGACGATATCAGTCATTACATGTCTCCATTTTCTTATACATTAATTTTTGAATACGTCAGCAGTATAAGTAAAATTGAACAGGAATAAAGCAAATTTAAAAGGCTGCTTTGGACTCACCGGTTCTCAAATTAGCAACTGGTTGGGTTTTCAAATCGGATATGTCCCATTCGACTTAAGACTGCTCGGATCGGTTGAAGCGTTGATTTCGAACAGTAGTAGAAACTACCATTTGAACCATTGGGTAAACCGGAGCTAGCCTGAAAGGTGAGACTTGGAATGTGTAGAGTCCCACGCCAAGACAGATCGCCATATTTTAAATTGAGTTTGTCTTGCAGCAATATTTTTTCATTTGCGTCGACTTGACGGTTTTTATTACTGTCAATAAATATGATCAGACCACTGTTCCAGTTGTTAGGTTGGCAAAGTTTAAAGTTAAGACTAGGACAAATCACAATATTGGAATGATAAATAGTGGCCTGAGCCCGTGCGAATGCATTGTGATTCTGAATAGTCAATTTGATGTTATTCGCTTCGCGCTGCGCCATTAAATTGTTGAAATGTGGTAAAGCTATCGTCACGATAATGACCATAATCGCAATTGAGACCAAAAGTTCAAATAACGTAAAGCCGGTTTCTTTATTGTAAAGCATTGATTTAATCCAAAATTTAATATTATTTTTATATGTCTAATGTTATATGTGTTTTTAATGGCGATATTAATTTTGAGTATAGAATTTTATTACTCAATTTTAGATAAAGCTGTTAAAATGAAAATAGCAAGTGACAATAGGCGATTCACTGCTCAAAATTGAGTAAAAATTTACCGAATTACAACGGAAATTGTAAGTAATTTTGTCAATAATTTACTTGATTAGATTAATCAAGCACTTGGAAAAAGAATAAAGTGTTTGTATGATTCAGCGTGAATAGCTTAAAAAAAAACTGGGGTATTAAGAAAGCCTATCTCAGGATAGCCAATTTTTCGGCTTGAGCTTGAACAACAATTGTTATCTCTGGAGGATAAATCCATGAAAATGAGTCGTATTGCATTAGCAATGCTCGTAGCTGCGCCTTTAGCAGCTGCAAACGCAGGCGTAACTGTTACTCCATTAATGCTTGGTTACACTTTCCAAGATACTGGTCATAATAACAGTACATTAGATAGCGACAATCGTCTATTATGGAGTGAAGGTGCTGAATCACTTTCAATTCAAGATGATCTATTTGTTGGTGCTGCGATTGGTGTTGAATTAACACCATGGTTAGGTTTCGAAGCTGAATATAACCAAGTGAAAGGTGATGTTGACTACAAAGATGTTGGCGTAACAGAAACTGTTGGCGAATATAAGCAAACGCAAATCAATGGTAACTTCTATGTCACTTCTGATTTGATCACTAAAAACTACGACAGCAAAATCAAGCCATATGTATTGTTAGGTGCTGGTCATTATAAATATGATTACTCAGGTGATGTGTCTGATCTTCCTGATGACGAAGGTACTTTAGGTAATGTGGGGCTTGGTGCTTTCTGGCGCTTAAACGATGCTTTATCTCTACGTACTGAAGCGCGTGCTACACATAATTTTGACGAAAAATTCTGGAACTACACAGCTTTGGCTGGTCTTAACGTAGTTCTTGGTGGTCACTTGAAACCTGCTGCTCCTGTAGTTGAAGTTGCTCCTGTAACTCCAGTTGCTCCAGTTGCTCCAGCTCCTCAAGAGTTGACTGAAGATCTTAACATGGAACTTCGTGTGTTCTTTGATACAAACAAATCAAACATCAAAGATCAATACAAACCAGAAATCGCGAAAGTTGCTGAAAAGTTAGTTGAATACCCTAACGCTACAGCGAATATCGAAGGTCACACAGATAACACTGGTCCACGTGCGCTAAACGAACGTTTATCATTGGCTCGTGCTAACTCTGTTAAATCTTCACTTGTTAACGAATATAACGTTGATCCAGCTCGTTTATCTACTCAAGGTTTCGCGTGGGATCAACCGATCGCTGACAATAACACTAAAGAAGGCCGTGCTATGAACCGTCGCGTATTCGCTACGATTTCTGGTAGCCGTACTGTAGTGGCTCAACCTGGTCAAGCTCAATAATTTGAGTTTAACTTGGGTTAGAAAAAAGCGGCTCTTTTGAGTCGCTTTTTTTTATGTCAAAAAATTAAAAAAGAGACTTAAATTTGGCTAACAGGCACTAACCAAAATGCCTTATTAACTTTTGAATAATAGTAGGATGTAAATGGATACATCTATTCAAAGTCAATAAAGCATGTAAAAATTCAAATTATTTGTATGTTAATTAATCATTTGTTTGCGTAAGAGCTTTAATTGAACATACACAGTTTGTGTTTTTATTTTTTATAAAAATAATTAAAAACAAATATTTACATTTGTGTTATCTACAATTTATAAAAAATTAATATTTATATTTCTCATTAAAAAAATATAATCATCGGGATTTATGATGAAGTTGAGAATTATTCTTAATATAATAATGATTCTTATTAAAATAAAACTAATCTTGAAATGATGAATAATTTTGCAAAAACTCATTTAGTCCGTGCGATTTCAATCGCGATCTTAGGGGTGGGTACATCTGCAGCAGTGAATGCAGCAGAGCGAACCGTGCTTGAGACGATTGAAGTTGAGGTGCCAGCCGAAAAGCAGCTTGCAAATGGAAAATTGAAAGCGTAGACAGACCTTGGTGCACTGGGAAATAAGAAAATTGTTGATACGCCATTTAGCGTAACAGCATATAGTGAAAAACTGATTGAAGAACAACAAGCGACCACCGTGGGTGAAGTGCTGAGAAATGATGCAAGTATCCGCATTACCACCAATCAAGGCCACTTGAATGAAAACTTTAACCTACGTGGTTTTGATGTTAATCATGATGATATTGCATTGAATGGTATGTATGGTATGGCACCTTATGGGCGTGTACCAACTGAATTTTTAGATTCGGTAACGGTTTTAAAAGGTCCGAATGCATTGGTTGCAGGTATGTCGCCTGCAGGTGGAGTGGGTGGGGTTATCATTGCCAAAACTAAGCGTGCAGATCAGCAGAAGACCCAAGTTTCAGCGTCAATGGAAGACGGTGGCTTTTATCAATCAGGCTTTGATGTTTCACGTCGCTTTGGTGCTGAAAAAAGTTTGGCTTACGTGTGAATGGGGCTTATGGTCAAGGTGAGCACATCATAGAAGGCATGGATGATAAACATGCTTCAGGTGCAATTGCTGCTGATTATACAACAGATAAATTGAAACTGAATTTAGATGCCTATGCTGTACGTGATGACCGTAATGGCGGTTCGCCTGCGATGGTGGCATTTGGTGTCAAAGATGCACATGGCCATACCTATAATGGTGTTCTTGCTGCACCTAAAGGCGATACCAATTATTTTAAAAATTTGGAAGGCCATACTGATAGTGAGTTTGTAGGCTTAAGTGGTGAATATGCATTTACACCTGACTTAAATGTTTATGCAGGTGTAGGACATATTGACAAGGCGTATAGTGGGCATATTTTTGGTACGCGTCTTGTCGTCGGCCAAGCAGATGGTCATGCTACATCTCAGTACTATCGTACGGGGTCATCTGAGTCGATTACATCAGCAAATACAGGTATTCAATATAAGTTTAATACGGGTGCTGTAAAACATGCTGTAAATGTTCGAGCTGATTATTTGACCAAAGAAACAGATCAGCATGTTGCGGCAACACAAGAGAAAATTAATTCAACTAATTTGTATGATCCTGATAAGACTGTAGGAATGCCTTCTGCGTACCCAGTGGTTAAACCGAATTTAGATAATAAATATACTAGCTATACGGTATCTGATCAGATTTCAATGTTGGATGATAAGTTGCAATTTATTGTTGGTGCACGTTATCAAGATATCGATACCAAGAATTTACAGAAAAATACAGGCTATCAAGATGATAAAATTTCCCCAAGCTTAGGTGTTGTGGTTAAACCATTTGGTGAGAATCTTTCTATTTATGCAAACTATGTTGAAGGTCTTTCTGAAGGTGTAACGGTGAATAATGTTGCGGATGCCAACAATAATGTCACCTTTGCGCCATTCCAAACCAAACAATATGAATTGGGTGCTAAATATCAAACAGGTAGTTGGTTAAATGCATTTGCACTTTATCAAATTGAAAAACCATCGACGATGTCTTCTGATTATTCTGACGGAATTGCAGGCATTGGTGTCAATCAAATCACAACAGATGATGCAGAAACACGTTCACGTGGTGTGGAGTGGGCATTTTCTGGCGAGATTTATACTGGACTAAATCTGATGGGTAGTTTGGCGTATATTGATGCTGAATATACCAAAGCAGCGGTGAAAAGTGGCGTAAATAATCAAGGTAATACGGTGTATGGTATTCCTGACTTTACCGCAACACTCAGCTTGGATTATGCCTTACCTTTACTCGACGGTTTATCTGTGAATGGTCGAGTAAACTATGTAGGTGAACAATATGTTGATTCAGCAAATACCTTACAATTACCTGATTTCACGACAGTGGATTTAGGTGCACGTTATAAAACAAATTTAGGTGGTGTATCTACAACATTTATGGCAAATGTCGACAATGTGACCAATAAAAAATATTGGGAGGGCGTATTTAATGAAAACTTTGCCACGATTGGTGCAGACCGTACCTATAAAGTTGGTGTGACTTTTGATTTCTAAGTTAGATTAGTTTTTTAATATAAAAAGCCACCTATTCAAGGTGGCTTTTTTGTTGATGAGTGATTCACGGAATATATTGCTTCACCACACCATCATCGAGGAGTTGTTGGAAATGCTCAACCACACTGTTTTGAATATCACGGTATTCGATCCCTAATTCTTTCTTGCTCTTATCTGCATTAAAGTAAATTGGGTAACCCATATTGAGTTCAACAAATTTACGTGGGAAGCCGGCAAGAGGGCCAAATGCCTTAAAGGCAAACTTCGGTAAGGTATTGCGCGGAAATGGAAATTTATTCCCAAAATGTGCGCGTAATAATTTGCCCATGTCTAATAGGCTTAGTGTTCCACCACTAATAATATAACGTCCGCTTGCTGCGGGATTGAGAGCTGCTTGTACGTGCGCATCGGCAACATCGCGAACATCGACGATACCATTCCACATTGGTGGAACACCGGCCAAAGTCATACCATTGGCAAACTGTTGTAGCACTTCAACGCTTCCTGACTGTGTTGACGCAGTTAAAGATGGCCCCATGACCAATGCTGGATTGACACAAACCAGATCCCAACGGTTTTGTGCTTTTTGCATATCCCACGCTTTGCGCTCTGCCATTACTTTTGAATATGGATAAGGCTGATGAGTTTCTGAACTGGAGGTATTCCAGTGAGACTCATCAAATTCATTATGCTCGGTCTGTAGAATATCAATGGCATCACCATAGGTTGATGCGATGCTTGAAGTCACGACAACACGTTTTACTGACTCAGTTTTATTGACACTGTTGAGCACATTTTCAGTGCCTAAAATGGCTGGCTCAATAATATCTTTAATCGCGTCTTTATAGTTGGTCACTACAAAAGGAGATGCCATATGGATCACAATGTCACAACCTTGCATGGCTGAATCAAATGCACCCTCATCTAATAAATTGGCTTGGAATAGTTTTAAAGTGCCAGTTCCACCCGCTGCAATTTTTTCGAGATGTGCAAATCCTGATGTTTTATTCAGATCACGAACTGTGGCATGCACTGTATGACCTAATTCAAGTAAGTTTTTAATTACCCAACTGGCAATATAGCCTGTCGCGCCTGTGACGAGTATCTGTTTTGTTGTCTTGCTATTCATATTCTTCAACTTTAATTGACGCATTTTTTATCATATTGAGAATATTTAGTTTTGTCTTTGATTAATTTGAAAAAATATATTTTTATTATTGAGTTTAATGTGCTCTAAATTCAGCAGAAATCTCATGAGAGCGCTACAAAAGTGATTTTTTATTGATCTTAAAAATGCTCAGATGGGATGAGTGTTGGATAGATGCATATTCTTATGATTATGGGCGCAAAATCTCATAAATAAATGGACAAAGAGTCATATCTAACTTGTGAGCTTTAATTTAAAGCCTAGATCTTAGGTCTAGGCTTCCTGTTCATTTCGTATAACAGCCATTATGTTAAATGGAGGAGATCTGACATAATTCTTGGCTTCAGTTAACTTTCTAAAAATCTTATGACTACACTTAATATCGAAAAGAAAGCAAATCCCCTTTTAAGTGATGAGGCTCAAGAATTGTTGTGTTTTGCAACAATTAGTGAATCTAAATCTTGGAAAGATGTTCTCAATTTGTATTTAGAAATTAAAGCAAAAAATGCTCCTAAGAAAGTGTTAATGCTTTTAGAAGATATAGGACAGTGTGAATATACGTCTATGCATGCTTCGATGGGAGATGGACTTTATTTTGATACATCGGAAATTATTGAAGAGGGTGAAGATGAAGATATAAGCTATGACAACACCCTGCCATTTCAGGTTAAGTATCATATTGATCAATTATTAAGATCTGAAAATAAGGTGAATATTCATGATCTACATGGAAAATTTAATTATAGTGATCAAGACCTATCTGTTTTATTAAAAATTAATGAGCAGCCTGAAAAAATTTTAGATGAAGTTATTCAAATTAAATTAGTTAATTCTGAAAATGATCATGAAAAATTTGCAGCACAGCTCAATGGATATTTTAGTTGTGATCTATCTCCTTTTGAATCTTTCAGTTTAATCCAATATTTGAATAAGAATTTTGATCTAGAATATGTTGGCTTAGGTGCGAGTTTATTATTTTTTATCAAGAAGCCAAGCTTTACCTTAGAGAAACTGGATTCTCTCTTCGAAGAATTAGATAACATTTATTCTTATAATCAAGAAACTAGTAGTAGGTTGAAACGACATTTATCAGATCATAATTATATGATCTTACCGTATGTTGATTCTCTAGATATATTTGATTTAGATGGATAATGAATATTAAGTTCCCCTAAAATTAACATAATACACGCTATACGAATACTAACTAACTTTTATTTCATATAAATCATTATTTTATGCTGATATGAAAAGCCCTATCATCACAGATTGGGCTTTTTTGTTGATTCTTCATCTTCCACGGTTTTTTTAATGAAATCTAATGCTATAGCAACCAAAAATGTACAGATTAAATAAGAATAGATGTCCACGTGGTTATTGATTTGCAGATAGACAAATAAAAGGATTGGGGCGTCATTGATGGTCAAATTCACGTACAATATCAACTAATTTGCAGGTAGATATCCTGCCTTATCAGATGATTCTGTTCTCCCGTTGAATATTGGCATACATATGGCGCAAGCAAAGAAATCTTTTCCGCAGCAAAAGTCGGAATTACATGCACGAAATCTGCACCGTAGTCGTTACGATTTTCCTCAGTTAATCAAGAGCTGTAAGGAACTTGCACCTTTTGTCAGCCCAAATAAATATAACGATTTATCGGTAGATTTTTCTGATCCGCACGCTGTGAAAATGTTGAATAAAGCATTGCTCAAGCATTTTTATGGCATTCAATATTGGGATATTCCTCAAGATTATCTTTGTCCGCCTATTCCGGGGCGAGCGGACTATATCCACTATTTGGCTGACTTGTTGAGTGCTAACAATAAAGGTCTGATTCCAGCTGGAAACACCGTTCAAGTCTTAGATATTGGCGTTGGCGCGAACTGTATTTATCCGATCATTGGTCATCGAAGCTATGGCTGGAAATTTGTCGGCTCAGACATTCATGCTGCATCGGTTAAAAGTGCCCAATTTATTGTGGAGGCAAATCCGAATCTGCGTAAAGGTATTCAGATTCGATTGCAGAAAAAAGCGAGCAATATTTTCAATGGTGTGATCAAACCTTCAGATTGTTTTGATTTGACCATGTGTAATCCGCCATTTCATGCCTCGCAAGATGAAGCCAACGCGACAGCAACGCAAAAATTAAGAAAACTGGGCAAGCCGGTTGATCGTACCAAGGTGGTGTTAAACTTTGGAGGTCAAAAAAACGAACTCTGGTGTGATGGCGGCGAAGAACGATTTGTCTGCCAAATGGTGCAAGAGAGCATTCAGTTTGCAGAGCAATGCCTTTGGTTTAGTACACTAGTTTCCAAGAAAACAACATTGCCAGTGCTTTTAAAGGCCTTAGCGAAGAGCGGCGCAGTGGATGTGAAAACCATTAAAATGACGCAGGGACAAAAAGAAAGCCGTTTTGTCGCTTGGACTTTTTTAGATTCAAAGCAGCAGCAAGCGTGGAAGAATGCACGTTGGACTTCAGCTTAAGCCTGTCTTATTTGGAAATGTTCACCTTGCTCTTGACTGCAATGCATAGGGTATCGATATAAAGTTTCCCATATCGATAAGCACCATGTGTTGAATCAATCAGGAGATATTTTTGCTAAACAAGACGCATTGTTAATTGTTACAAAAAACAGCATCCAGCGATTTTTGATTATTTCGTGTTCTAAATGCATTGAATATTCTGCAAGGGCTTCTTTTATATGTGAAAAATGCGCTGAATTGAACTGAAAATGCGTATGTTTATCATTTAAATTTTATATAAATCATAAACTTACAAAAATTATATTTTGCATTCATTTTGAAACTTGTCCATAATATTTGAAAAGGGTATGGAGTGAAGAAAATGCGTGGCAATCCAGAAGTCGTAGACTACTTAAATATGCTGATCGGTGGCGAACTGGCTGCTCGTGATCAATACTTAATTCATTCCCGTATGTATGAAGATTGGGGCCTGAGCAAAATCTTTGAACGTATCGATCATGAAAGCCAAGAAGAAGGCTCACATGCAGATGCATTGATTCGTCGCGTATTGTTCCTTGAAGGAACGCCGAATATGAATCGTGATGATATTGAAGTCGGTACAGACGTTGTGACTTGTTTAAAAGCGGATTTGGCGCTTGAATATCATGTTCGTGAGAAACTTGCTCAAGGCGTAAAATTGTGTGAAGAAAAGGGTGACTATGTGACCCGTGATATGCTCCGTCAGCAAATGTCAGATACTGAAGAAGATCATACTTACTGGCTTGAAAAGCAAATGCGTTTGATCGAACTTATTGGTCTCCCAAACTATATTCAGTCTCAAATGTAATTTAAAAAATATCCAAAAAACTCAGCAGAAGCTGGGTTTTTTATTGGGCCATGAAAACTATTGTTGTAGTTTTTTGATATCTGCCAAGACCTGCGCCGCATGTGTCTGTGTATTCACACTGGTATAGTGATAAACAATAATGCCTTTCGGATCAATGAGAAAGGTTTCACGTTTAGCAACTTTCAAAATCCCTAAGTTTCGTACAATACCTAGCTGAGTCGCCAGCATGTGCTGTTGGTCGGCAAGAATTGGAAAGGGAAGTCCGAGTGCTTTAGAGAACTTTTGATGTGATGCAACATCATCTAAGCTTGCGCCCAAAACAACCGCATTACTTTTTAAAAATTGTGGATATAGGGTTTTAAATTGATTGGCTTCTTCTGTACAACCGGGTGAGTTGTCTTTGGGATAAAAGTACAGAACGAGCCATTTCCCTTGATATTGCTTCAGTTCGTGCCATTTTCCATTTTGATCTTGCAATTTAAAGTTGGGTGCGGGTGTGCCTACCCATTGTTTTTGTTTGTTTTGACTGGTGCTGAGTATTGATGTTTCGGCAACTGTGATTTGGGTAGTTGCTATTAAAGCACATGTCATTAAACAGATTTTTAGCAATGAAGAAACTTTCATAGAGCATCAGTTTATATCGTTCTTTATCCGATCTTAGCAAATTTTAAAGCGCTGTAGGCTGGCTGATTTTATATTTATTGAAGTCGATTGCGAATGTCTTTTGGCAAATCGGTTGATGTGCTGAAATGCCACTATCAAACTTGCTTTGAACTTTTATACTATGTGGAATCGTTTAATTTTAGAGTTTGTATTGAATCAACATATTTTACTTATTACTGGCTGGGGCGGCGGTCGTAAATTACTTGCTCCTTTACAGCAGGCATTGATCGCTCAAGGTTATCAGGTCGAATTATGGAATATTTTTGATGCCTTAAATCTAGCAGTGCTCGAACAGAAAGTTGCATTGGCGAAGCAATTTGATGTGATTATTGGCTGGTCACTTGGTGGTCAATTGGCGACGATTTTGGTAGATGAAATTCAAAAAAAATATCAACAACAAAAAGTGCTGATCACACTTGGCTCAAATCCAAGTTTTGTGGCTCATGAAAAGTGGTCTGCTGGGATGGATCAAGCGACTTTTCAAAGCTTCAAACAATCTTTCGAGCAGGATACGATTTCTACCTTAAAGAAGTTTGGTTATATGGTTTGTCAGGGTACTGATAGCACCAAGCAAGATTTCATCATCTTGCAAAGTTTGATTCAAGCGCAAAATTTAGATGTGCTTCGAGCAGGATTAAACTGTTTGGAGAAGCTTAATAATGTCAGTATCTTGAAAAATTACACTGGTCATCAATACCATTTGTTTGCTAAGCAAGATTATTTGGTTAGTTACAAAGTTGAACGCTTACTGCGTAATTTAGCTGTAAAGTTTTTGGAGACTGAATTGGTTTCTGGCTCACATGGCTTTCCATTGTTTCAATCTGAAGTCATAAGTTGCAAAATCTGCCAATATTTAAAGAAAATAGAACAAATCTCTGACTAGCTGGGCTTTATGGCAATTTATTTTTAATTCCAGCAGGTTTAACATCATTCCGCATTGATGCAATACCGCGCTTATATGGAGTTAAGGATGACCGAACCAACCGATCTACAATTTGATCAGCAGCATATTTGGCATCCTTATACATCGATGACTCAGCCCCTTCCAACGTTTAAAGTGAAACGTGCGCAAGGGGTAATGATTGAGCTTGAAGATGGTCGTCAATTGATTGATGGTATGTCTTCATGGTGGTGTGCAATTCATGGTTATAACCATCCCGAGCTAAATCAGGCAGTGACCGATCAACTGCAACAGATGTCTCATATCATGTTCGGTGGATTGACACATGATCCCGCGATTCAACTGGCTAAATTACTGTTAAAAATCACACCGCCCAGTTTAGATAAAATCTTCTTTGCTGATTCAGGTTCGGTTGCTGTCGAAGTAGCCTTGAAAATGGCAGTGCAGTATTGGGCGTCTTTGCATCAACCGAATAAAACCAATTTTGTCACTCCACGTTCTGGCTATCATGGCGACACTTGGAATGCGATGTCTGTGTGTGATCCCGTGACAGGGATGCATCAGATATTTGGTTCCAGTTTGCCCAATCGTATATTCGTTCCAGCGCCGCAAATTGGCTTTGACCAAGTGTGGAATCCTACGGATATTGCTGAACTAGAAAAGACACTTGCTGAACAGCATGAAAATATTGCGGGATTGATTCTAGAGCCGATTGTGCAAGGTGCAGGAGGCATGCGTTTCTACCATCCTGAATATTTGCGTCAAGCTAAATTACTCTGCGAAAAATATAATATCTTACTGATCTTTGATGAGATTGCGACAGGCTTTGGGCGAACAGGAAAGCTCTTTGCTTGGGAATGGGCCGCAGTTGAGCCAGATATTATGTGTATTGGTAAAGGACTGACAGGCGGTTATATGACCTTGTCTGCAACCCTGACTACGCAGAAAGTCGCGAATACGATTAGCCAAGGCGAAGCCGGCGTGTTTATGCATGGCCCAACCTTTATGGCAAATCCTTTGGCTTGCGCTGTGGCTGTAAAAAGTACCGAACTGCTGCTTTCTCAAGATTGGCAAGCCAATATTCGACGTATCGAAGCTCAATTGAAGTTTCATTTACCAGCACTTTCATCGCTTGAACATGTCAAAGGAGTACGAATACTTGGTGCTATTGGTGTGGTGGAATTGACCTTCAATGTCGATATGAAATCGCTACAACAGGAGTTTATCCGTCGTGGCATTTGGATTCGTCCATTTGGTAAACTGGTTTATGTGATGCCGCCATATATTATTTCTGAACAAGAATTAAAAACATTGTTAGAACAAATGGTTGAGGTTGTGAAAAACATGGAGCAGTCGGTATGAATCTGCTCAGCCATTTTTCAGAGCAGCTTGATCAGCTGAAACAGCATGGCAACTTACGTCAGTTCACGTCAAATCATCAGCACGATCGTTACATTAGTATTCATGATCACAAAATGTTGAATTTAGCGTCAAATGACTATTTAGGTTTGGCTTCAAACCAACATCTACGTGAACAATTTTTTGATGAAACCCCGAACGCACAGCGTTGGATGAGTTCATCCTCTTCGCGGTTGCTGACGGGGAATTTTCCAGAATATGAGCAACTTGAATCAACATTAAGTGATGCCTTTCATGGCCGATCAGCACTGTTATTTAACAGCGGCTATCACATGAATATCGGGATTTTACCTGCACTGGCAGACAGTAAAACCTTGATATTGGCGGATAAGTTAATTCATGCCAGTTTGATTGATGGCATCCGATTATCGACTGCGAAATATGTACGTTATCGCCATAATGATTTGGCGCATCTTTCTCAGCTTTTATGCAAATACCATGAAGATGAGGCTTATGAGCGGATCATTGTGGTGACTGAATCGATTTTCAGTATGGATGGTGATGAAACCGATTTGGCTGAACTGGTACGGATCAAAAAACAATTTCCCAAAGTGATGTTGTATGTCGATGAGGCACATGCGATCGGTGTGCGCGGTGAGCGTGGTTTAGGCTGTGCTGAGCAATATCGGGTGATGGATGATATTGATCTTTTAGTCGGTACATTTGGTAAAGCACTGGCTTCAATAGGGGGGTATCTCATTTGTCATTCGATTATTCGTGACTATTTGATTAACTCGATGCGACCGTTGATTTTTAGTACTGCACAGCCCCCGATCTGTATGGTGTGGACAGATTTTATTTTCAAGAACGTTTTAAATTTAAAAGCAGAGCGTCAATATTTACAGCAAATCAGTCAAAGTTTGCAGCGAGCTGTGCAAGACAAAGGTTTTGATTGTCCATCTACATCACATATTGTGCCCGTCATTATTGGCGAGTCGAATAAAACTGTAGCAAAGGCTCAAGCTTTGCAAGCAGCAGGTTTTTATATCATGCCTGTACGTCCACCCACTGTGCCGCAGCATAGTTCGCGCTTACGCATCTCTTTGACTTCCAACATTGGTCAAGAAGAGCTGCATACATTAATCAAGCAACTAATGGCAGAGTAAGATGCTGGATAAATCTCAAATTAAGCAGCGCTTTTCTAAAGCTGTGTTGACCTATGATCAGCAGGCTGTGGTTCAAAAAAGAATCTGCACAGAGCTGGCAGGACTGATGGATCAGTATGTCGGGAAAAAACATTGGCATCAGGCTTTGGAAATTGGTTGCGGTACAGGAATGTTCACGCAGGAAGTGTTAAAGCATTGTTCAATTGATACTTTATATTTGAATGACTTGTCTGAAAATATCGTCACTTTGCAAGATGCTACCTTTTTGCAAAAGACCCATACCCATCTGCTGATGGGTGATATTGAAAAGCAGGCGCTTCCGCAAAACTTAGACTTGGTTATTTCAAGTTCTGCTTTGCAGTGGATGTCCGATTTACCGCAGTTGTTTAGCAAAATATATGAAGCTTTAAAGCCACAAGGATATTTTGTATTCAGCAGTTTTGGTACGGAAAATTTGCGTGAAATGAAGCAACTGACGGGCTGCGGTTTGGATTATTTTGAAATTCATCTGCTGCAACGGTTTTTGATGGATTGTGGTTTTGAATTTGTCATGATGAAGCAAGAGGTACAGCAATTGTATTTTGAGCATCCCCGCGATGTGCTTCAGCATATTAAGGCAACGGGAGTGACTGCAACGGCACAACATCGCTGGACAAAAAGCACTTTGCAACAGTTTTATCTGGATTATGCACAGTTTGTACATGCTCCTGATTCAGAGGATTTTCAGTATCCGCTGACCTATCATCCCATCCAATGTATTGTAAGGAAAAAATAAGTGGCTCAAATTTACTTTATCAGTGGAATAGACACAGGCATCGGTAAAACTTATGCGACGGGTTATTTAGCGAAATTGTGGAATGAGCAGGGCCAAAAAACTATTACCCAAAAGTTGATCCAAACGGGCAATGTCGATATTTCTGAGGATATAGAACAACATCGTCAAATTATGGGTACGAGGTTGTTGGTCGAAGATGAAACCAAACTTACGATGCCTGAAATATTTAGTTATCCTGCGTCGCCACATCTCGCCACCAAACTCGATGGACGTGACATTGATTTTGCTAAAATTGAATACGCGACAAAACGTTTAACTGAAAAATATGACAACGTTTTACTCGAAGGTGCGGGAGGGTTGATGGTGCCATTGACTACGGACCTTTTAACCATCGACTATGTTGTAGAGAAGCAATATCCCGTTATTTTGGTGACTTCGGGGCGTTTGGGCAGCATTAACCATACGATTTTAAGTTTGGAAGCACTAAAAAGTCGTGGCTTGGCGCTTTATGCACTGGCTTATAATTTAAATGATGAATCGCAAGATGTATTGATTTCTAAAGATACTGCTGAATATTTAAAAGCATATTTAGCCAAACTCTTTCCAGAGGCGTTATGGATTGATGTTCCAGTGATTCCGTCAGTGTTGATTCCGTCAGTATAAAGAAACAAAAAACCGCTCAAATGAGCGGTTTTTTTATACTTAAGAAATTAAAATTTCTTAAAGCCTTTGTTGTTTCCGCTAAATGCACGACTTGGCACAGAGTCATTACGACGCTCACGATTGCCATAATTGTCGTTACGACGTTCACGGTTACCGAAGTTTTCACTGTTGCGATCATTACGGTTATTGTTGAACCCTTCGTTGCGACGCTCTGAACGATTAAATCCATTGCCTTGGAAACCACCTTCAGTACGACCAGTACGACGTTCGCCACGATTGTCTTGATAACCATTGCTTTGTTGTGGCTGGTTTTCGTCACTGTCACGACGTTGTTGGCGTAAGTAACCACCGCGACGTGCTGCCATTGGTTTGTCTTGCATACGTTCAGTACGACGTTTCGCCATACCAAACAGGCCAGTACCTTGACGTGGTTTAAGTTCAACCGACTTGGTTAAGTTGTCAATATCTTGTTTATCTAGCTCGATCCAACGACCAGTACGCAGTTCGCGTGGCAGAATCACTGAACCATAACGTGTACGTAAAAGACGGCTCACTTTTAAGCCTTGAGATTCGAAAATACGACGAACTTCGCGGTTACGACCTTCTTTTACGACCACTTGATACCAACGGTTAATACCGTCACCACCAATTTCAGAGAATGACTCAAATTTTGCAGGGCCATCATCTAAAACAACGCCTTGTAACATGTTGTTTTTTAACTGAGGAGTGACTTCACCCATGACACGAACGGCATATTCACGTTCGATTTCGCTAGAAGGGTGCATTAAACGGTTCGCCAGTTCACCGTCATTCGTGAACAGCAATAGACCTGTAGAGTTGATATCTAGACGACCCACCATTACCCAGCGATCACCGGTAATTTGAGGTAATTGTTCAAATACCGTTGGACGGTTTTCAGGGTCATTGCGTGAACAAATTTCGCCTTCTGGTTTATAGTAAATCAACACACGGCGACGAATTTCGTCTTCAATTTGGAACTGAACTTTACGACCATCGATGCGAAGCTCATCACCCGGTTCAATACGTTCACCCACTTGGGCAACTTGCCCATTTACGCTCACACGACCAGCGGCAATGACTTCTTCCATATAACGGCGAGAACCCAAACCAACGCGTGCGAGCACCTTTTGCAATTTTTCACTCATGACAGCATAACCTTAGAAATTATCATCAACAGTTCACCTATTTATGACTTCGGTGCATTCGCATCGAGGGCCATAAAAGCTTCCTTGGCATCCTGCAGGGGAGGCAATTGGCCCAAAGAGGTTAGACCAAAAGCATTTAAAAATTGAGGCGTTGTAACTAACAACGCGGGTCGTCCTGGGAGTTCACGAAAACCAGATTCTTTAATCCAGTTCCAGTCAAATAACGTACGTAAAATTTGACTATTGTTGGTCACCCCACGGATTTGCTCAATATCTGCGCGGGTTACCGGTTGATGGTAAGCAATGACAGAAAGAGTTTCGAGCAAGGATGGCGATAAACGAGTTGGTCGTTCAGGCCAGGTCTGTGCAATAATATTACGATATTTTGCACGTACTTGAAAACGGAAACCTTGAGCGGTTTCAACAAGTTCAATTGATCTGCCGTGTTGCAGCATTGAAAGTTGCTGCAAATATTGGCGTAATTCAGTTTTACTGAAACGGTCTTGGAAAGCCTCTTTTAAACGGGCAATACTCACTGCCGCTTCACTGGCAAAAATAATGGCTTCAAGCTGCATCAAAATTTCATGCAGATTATCTTCTGAAGACACCGCAGTCATTTGTTTAAGTTCAGTGTTCATGCACGTGCTCCTTGAATTGCAAGCGGTGCTTCTACACCTGATGCGACAATTTGGACTTTTTGTTGGCGTGTCAGTTCCAACACGGCCATAAATGTCACGACAACACCCATGCGGCCTTGGCTTGGTTTGAGTAAGTCCGCAAAGTCTAATACTTCACCTGACTCTAGCTTAGTTTCAATATAAGCAATACGTTCTTCGAGTAAGACAGGCTCTTGCAAAATTTGGTGGGTAACCGGTTCTGGTCGATTAAAGACACAGAGTATGGCATCACGAAGTAATTGAATGTCATAACCATCATTGGTTTCGACAATCGTTCCTAAACTGACATTGGTATCGAAAGTATCTCGATCCAATACCGACATTTGACCTAATCTTTCCGCAGCTTGTTTGATGCGCAAATAGGTTTCTAAACGGTCAATCAATTCTTGTTTAGGATCTTGTTCATGTGCTGCGGTCGATTTAGGTTTTGGCAATAATAGACGCGATTTTAAATCGGCCAATAGGGCTGCCATCACCATATAGTCTGCGGTTAATTCAATATCTAGAGATTTCATTGCATCCATATAGGACAAATATTGGGATGCAATCGGGGCAATATCGACTTGTAATAAGTCGAAGCCATTTTTTTGAATCAGGTAAATCAGAAAGTCGAGTGGTCCTTCGAAATGCTCTAATAGAATTTCAAATGCAGCGGGTGGAATGTACAAATCTTCTGGAATAGCTTCTTGCCACTCATCCAAAACACGAATGTGTGGAGCATCTTCCATAGAATTATGGACAGTTTGGTTCATTGCAATTATAGGCCACGCGAATTTTCAAAGGCATGCAGACAGCTTTCGCTTCGATCTCACATCGAAAGTAAAAGCACAAAAGTTATAGGGAATAGTGTAATGGAAAAATGCGTTTAAAGAAATTACTGAACGGTTGAATTGGGTAAAAAACTTAAAATTTATAGGGAATAGGCTTTATTTATACACATGTAAAATTTTAAAGCTGTGATATCGATCACATCTTGTGTTAATTGTAAAAAATACACTCATCAATCCATGAACTCATTTAAGCTGTGATATCTGGGTGATGGGCGTCCAGCATGAAATGATTTGAATGAATTGACTAAAAGAATATTAGCTATGCCACAACAATATAATCAATGGGGTCAGGCCGTAGGGATGACGTTGGAGCATTTTGAACCTTGCCAGTTCAGATGTAAAACCGAAGTGGGGCAATCTGTTCGGCTTATTCCGATGCTACCCGATCAGCTTGATGATAGTCTTTTACAGCGGCTATGGCAGACAGTACAACAAGAACCTGATGAACGCTGTTGGACGTATTTGCCTTATTCTCAAATTCAAAGCATGCAGCAATTGCGTGATTATTTTCAGCAATCCTTTCATTTTACCGGTTCGATGCATTATGTCATTGAGGTCGGTGATGCCATTGTAGGGTGGATTGGATTGCTCAATGTACGCCCAGCACATGCTGTCATCGAAATTGGCAATGTCTTTTTTTCAAGTTTAATGAAGCGATCAACCGCCGCAACAGAAACCATTTATCTATTGTTAAAAGCATGCTTTTCAGCGGGATATAGACGGGTGGAGTGGAAGTGTGATGACTTGAACACGCCTTCGAAAAACGCTGCTTTGCGTTTTGGCTTTCAATTTGAAGGGTTGTTTCGTCAACATGTGATTGTGAAAGGTCGTAACCGTGATACCGCTTGGTTTGCGATGTTAGATCAGGATTGGCCAATGTTGTCTCAAGCTTATGCAGCTTGGCTCGATACAAATAATTTTGATGAGCAAGGGCAACAAAAAATTCATTTAAAGGAATTTATGCAGCTTTATTGCGTTTGAGCGAAAGCTAATTATCAAGGCTGTGAGTATGTTGGTAAGACTCTTTGCTCAAGTGCAAATTCGATGATGAGTTGGCACTGCGCTTGCGAGCAGAGATTTTGATTAGCTCTACGTTTAAACAGCGATTTGACCGTTGATGCATGCAGAAAGTAAGAAAAAGCCTGCGGCGGTGTTGTCGCTATTGGTGAAATTAAATTTTTATCAGATGCTGCCCTTAGTTGAGCCGTGGATTCTAAAGTCCAAGGCTCAGTGGCATATATAGCAAGATGATTAAGACGGTTTTGTTCGGAGACATTGAGGTCTGTCGCATTTTGCAGCTTGAGTAACATTTGAAATAAAGTCATCAGGTCGATTCCTTTATCGAAAGGTGCTTTAACCGCGTTTTGAGCAGAGGACTTTTACATGCTGTGCCTCTGATCGGATACAGCATGTATTTAACAGTACATGCTATTCAAAGGCACTGACATCACCGACACCACGGCGAATCACTTCAGGGTATTCACCTGCAAGGTTTACAACGCTAGTGGTATTTAAAGTACCTAAACCGCCATCAATTAATACATCTATTCGTTTGCCGATTTGCAGTTCAATTTCATAAGGATCATCAATCGGTTCTTTTTGGCCAGGTAAAATTAAGGTCGATGTTAATAAAGGCTCACCCAATTCTTTGAGTAATAATTGGCAAATCGGGTTGCTCGGAATGCGTAGTCCAATGGTTTTCTTTTTAGGATGCATTAAACGGCGAGGAACTTCACTGGTCGCAGGCAAAATAAAGGTAGTGACCGCAGGGGTGTTATTTTTCAATAAACGATACATGGCATTATCGACTTTGGCATAAGTGGCAATGTCAGATAAATCTGCACAAATAATCGCATATTGATGTTTAGCATCGAGCTGACGAATTTGGGCAATGCGTTCCATGGCATTTTTGTTCCCAATCTGGCAACCGATGGCATAGGCGGCATCTGTAGGATAAACCACCACATCGCCGGCACGAATCCGTTCAACGGCTTGTGTAATTAAACGGGGCTGAGGATTTTCCGGATGTATTCTTAAATGCAACATGTCGTTTTCCTCTTATTATTAAAAGCTCTAGACATTATGTCGCGGTCTATTTGCTTTGTGCAATGTGAAATGCAGTCAAATTGTATAATTTAATCAAGCATTTCACGTTGAAATTCATTCGCCTGTAACATTTTGCCAGCACGTGTACAGTGGCAAATGCATTGGATAAAGCGCCAAGCATCGCGTGGAAGTTTGGCTTCGCCTTTAAAATAAGCCTGTAATTGTGCATAGACATTATCTTTAAAGCTACTGCCATCACCGCCTTCACCAGTGAGGTTATCAAGTGAGACACGAAATTTACGTCCAAAGGCTTTGGCAAATAACCATTCGATCGCTTGGGGCTTAATTTCTACCTGTTCAAAGAGGGCTTGCTGCTCTTTACTACGACCATCTGGTGCATACCAATAGCCTAAATCGGGAAGTAAACGGCGTTGCTCGCCAGCAATAGTCCAATGGCTAATTTCATGCAAAGCGCTATTGAAATAACCATGAGCAAATTGAATACGGGCAGGGCCGTTTGAATCGGCAGGAAAGTACTCGGGCTCACAGTCACCTTTCACTAAGCACACATTCAGGTGGGAAAACCAATGATTAAAGTGTAAGATGAGCCAATCGACGTGTTCTGTTTCTGTGGAAAGTTTCTCCCAAGCCGAGAGTTGCACTTGGTCAGTTGAAATGTCAGAATCAAGCGTTGAAATTGTGCTCATAAGTGATGAAACATTCACTTCTGTTTGCGGCTGCAACAGATGCATAACTTAAGTTACCCAAATGGTCTGTCTAAATAAGTACAAAATTGTATCTTAATCTTTGACAGAGTACTGATGAATTTGTAGAATTGCCGCCTTAATTATGTCAGCAAATACCTTTCCGGCACAGATTGAGCCGTTTAAATGGGCTGAACAGGGCTTTAAATGGTCAGGAACACTGCCATTATCTCGCTTTGTTCGTATTGCTCGTGAAGCTGTTGGATCAATTGATGATCAATTGATTAACATAGACTGTAAGCTATCAATGGATGCTTATCATCGCATTGTATGGCTAGATGGTCATGTTGAAACAAATGTTCCAATGGAATGCCAGCGTTGTCTGGATACTGTTGAGATTCCACTTGTTTTAAGTTTTCATCTAGCTCTTGTAGATGACGAGTCACTGATAGAGCGCTTGGATGAGGATGCTGATTTCATCGTTTTAGGTGAAAGTGAAGCAACAACCAAAGGTTCATATGATGCGCCTGCGACTGCTGATTTACTCTCACTGATAGAGGATGAATTGTTATTGTTGATGCCTTTGTCACCTAAGCATGACGCTTGTGAACATAAGCATCAACCTGCCGCTGAAGAGCTTGTTGAAGAAAAACGGGATAACCCGTTTGATGTTTTGGCAGGTTTGAAGGGTAAACTTAACTAATTTTTGTGTTATACTCTTGAGTATAAGACAATCGAATTTGTTCTGATCCATTTTTTCGATCTTTGTAAGGAGCCATCATGGCCGTTCAGCAAAACCGTAAAAGTCGCTCTCGCCGTGACATGCGCCGTTCACATGACGCTTTAACCGAGAATGCATTAACTGTAGACCAAGCTACTGGCGAGACTCACCGTCGTCACCACGTATCTAAAGATGGTATCTACCGTGGTCGTCAATTATTCGCTAAAGCATCTGCTGAATAATTGGTGATGTATTAAGCGTCAAGCTTAGTAGAAAAAATGGGAGCGTTAAGCTCCCTTTTTTTGTACCGATTTTTTGTTGCATTTGGCAATTACCAAGACAAAAATTAAGTGTTAAATTTCCGTCCCTGAAACAAGCTTACATGGGATTGTGTTGAATAAATGTCCAAATAGCATAAATTCACCAGTCTTTATAAAGGATTTTTTTATGTCTGCTAAACAACTCGAGCAAGCAGCTCAAGCTACTAAAACTGCATTCGTGTTCCCAGGTCAAGGGTCACAGAAAGTCGGCATGCTCGCTGAACTTGCAGAACAGTTTAGTAGTGTGCAAGCAACATTTGCAGAAGCATCAGAAGCAGTTGGTTTTGATCTTTGGCAAATTGCGCAAAGTGGTGAAGGGTTAAACCAAACAGAATTTACTCAACCTGTACTACTGACTGCCAGTATTGCTTTATGGCGTGTGTGGTTAGAGTTAGGTGGTGTTGCACCGAAATACCTTGCAGGTCATTCATTAGGCGAATACAGCGCCTTGGTTGCTGCAGGTGCGATGAGCCTAGGTGATGCCGTTAAACTGGTGAACCTACGTGGTCAGTTAATGCAAAGTGCTGTACCTGAAGGTCAAGGTGCAATGGCGGCAATTTTGGGTCTAGATGATGCTAAAGTGATTGAACTTTGTGCACAAGCAGAAGGCCCAGGTTCAGTAGATGCTGCAAACTACAATGCACAAGGTCAAGTTGTCATTGCGGGCGATAAAGCCATGGTTGAAGCGGTTATGGCTGCTGCTAAAGAAAATGGCGGTAAAGCAATCGCACTTCCGGTTTCTGTACCATCGCATTGTGCATTGATGAAACCTGCTGCTGAACAGTTTGCGACAGCATTGGAACAAACTGCCATTGAGCTGCCTACTATACCTGTAATACAAAATGTAGGCGCTGAAATCGCGACTGATGTAGCGCAATTACGTCAGGCGTTAACTGCACAGTTATACCAATCTGTACAGTGGACAAAGACCATGCAGTATTTGCAAGACCAAGGTATTCAGTACATTGCTGAATGTGGTCCGGGTAATGTCCTTGCGAATCTCGCAAAACGTTTGCCAAATATTGAAAAAGCATTCCCACTCGACACGAAAGGTCGTATGGAAGATGCACTGAATGCCATTTTAGTGGCAGAAGGGAAAATTGCATGACACAAGAACGCAAAGTTGCTTTAGTAACAGGTGCGAGCCGAGGGATTGGAGCAGCAATTGCTCAGCAATTGATTCAAGACGGTTATTTTGTTGTAGGTACTGCAACTTCAGAAGCGGGTGCAGAAAAATTATCTGCTGCTTTTGCTGAAAATGGTGCGGGTAAAGTTTTAGATGTACGTGATGCAACTGCAATCGATGCATTGGTATCAGACATTGAACAAAACTTTGGTTCTGTATTGGTTTTGGTGAACAATGCGGGTATTACCAAAGATAATTTGTTACTTCGTATGTCAGAAGATGATTGGGATGACATTCTCAACATTCATTTGAAAGCCGTTTATCGACTTTCTAAACGTGTTTTAAAGGGCATGACCAAAGCACGTTTTGGACGAATTATTAATATTAGTTCAGTGGTTGCACATTTTGCTAACCCAGGACAAGCAAACTATTCTGCTGCAAAAGCAGGGATTGAGGCCTTTGGTCGCAGCCTTGCAAAAGAGATGGGAAGCCGCCAAATCACTGTAAATGCAGTGGCTCCGGGCTTTATTGCAACAGAAATGACAGAACAGTTAAGCGAAGAAATTCGTAAAAAGATGAGTGATCAAGTGGCTTTAAGCCGTTTAGGTGAGCCGCAAGATATCGCAAATGCCGTAAGTTTTCTTGCTTCTGAAAAGGCAAGTTACATTACCGGAACTGTATTACATGTAAATGGTGGTTTATACATGAGCTAAGCGCTCAAGTATAAACTTTCAAAACGATTTAGATTCAATTAAACTAACGGCATTAAAAACGCCACAAGCAATGAGGAGAATTCCTGTGAGCGATATCGAACAACGCGTAAAACAAGCAGTAGCTGAACAACTTGGTCTTAAAGCAGACGAGATCAAAAACGAAGCTTCTTTCATGGATGACTTAGGTGCAGACTCTCTAGACCTAGTTGAATTAGTTATGTCTTTCGAAAACGATTTCGACATCACTATTCCTGATGAAGATTCAAATGAAATCACTACTGTACAATCTGCAATTGACTACGTTTCTAAGAAACTAGGTTAATTTTAGATTTCAGCGATGCTGATTTAAAAAGCCACCATTCGGTGGCTTTTTTTATGCTGAATATTTTGTTTTTACATTAGCTTACGTTTCTGTCACCAACAACAACTCAAAAGCGGTTATTTTTTAGCTATAAAAATAGAGTTTGAACAATAGTTAAATGATTTAAAACAGTAAAAACAACGGAGAAAAACATGGGTCTTTTTGATTTTGTAAAAGGTATTGGTAAAAAAAATACAGCGCCTGCAGAACCTCAGGCAGCGCCAGCAACACCTTCTGAACCATCTGCACAAGAAATTGCCAATAAGTTATTGGGTCATATCAAAGCACTGGGCTTACCTGTAACTGGCTTGTCTGTGAGTTATAACGGGACTTCAGATCTAGCAACAGTGAAAGGTCAGGTGCAAAGCCAAGCAGATCGTGAAAAGATTATCTTGGCGGTAGGGAATATTGATCATGTGGCGCAAGTGGATGATCAGTTGACTGTAGCAACGCCAGAACCAGAAAGTAAATTTTATACAGTTAAATCAGGCGATAATCTTTCTAAGATTTCTAAAGAATTTTATGGTGATGCAAATCAATACAATAAAATTTTTGAAGCAAACCGTCCTTTGCTAAAAAATGCCGATGACATTTTCCCAGGTCAGGTGCTTCGTATTCCTGCATAAATATTTGTGTTTAAAGTAAAAAAAGCCATCTTGTGATGGCTTTTTTTTGTATGCGTGAATGGTGAAGTTGAATATAATGCGGCTGAAATAATTCAAAATAAGAAATCAATGAAACAAAAAATCATCTTTATTTTCTTGCTGTTGCTTGCAGTTGTTGTGTGTCTTTGGCTGCGGTGGGATGAGCGTATTGATCCTCGGGTGCTCAAGTGGCAGCAGTCTGAAATTTCTTATCATTCAAATTACACACAAGAGCCGTATTTTAACTTGCTTGGGCTGAATGCTGGAGATTGGTTTTCGGCATTGAATGTTGGGCGCTATCGTTATCATCAGGATTGGGTATTTAGTTTGTTGGAGCAAGAGCAACAGAATGTATTGGGCCAGCCATTGAATGCGAAGCTAACGCGTGAAAAGTGGTCAGAAGAACAGACGAATTTAGTTGCTGAGTTTCAGCAATTGCTGGTCGATGATCCTAAAGCGGTTAGTGCATTTGTTGTTGAGCATCGTCTGGTGCTCGGTGCGCTGATACAGCAAGAAAAGGTGCCGTTGCAGCGCTTTAACACATGGTTGCAGCATGCAGACCAATACCTCAGTTTAAGTATGCGGAGCAATTCCGCATATCCAGACTTTAAGTATTTAAATTAGTTAGCGATCCTTTATCAGATCAATATTGCTTTAAATAAAGAGGATAAGCTGGATGGATATATGGCTGAATATCACAGATTGCAGCAGATGCTTGAGCGCCCGAACTCATTGGTTGAAAGGATGCTGATTCAAAACTGGCTGGCACGTTATGTCCGAATTATACGTAATGAACAATTAAAGACTGGACAAGTAGTTTATTTGGAGCCTTTAAGTACTCGTCAGTTGAGTTTGCGCTCAGCAGCGCAATTGGAAGCCTATGGCGTATATGCGGTGTTGAAGCAGGTGCAGCAATCATTGGGCTGGAATACCTCCTTGATGTATTGGTTGTATTTGCCAAATCAAACTGCAAATCAATTGTTTAAGCAATATGAAGAGGCGGCACAGCTATCTGAGCTTTCTTATGATTCGTTTAGGATGCAGGGTGGTTAAAAACAGGGACAGTATTCATCTTGGCATATCAAAAACAGGGACAGTATTCATCTTGGCATATCAAAAACTATTTGGGCAATACTTTGTCCAATATAGAGGGGGTGCCTTGGGAGCGCTATGTGCTTGCAGGGCACATTTTGAATGATCGAATTATGATTTTTAATTTGTTGAATCAGGGTGCGACTGATTTAACGCAGTTGAATCAAAATAGCCACGGCCGACGTTTCTTTAAGAAGGAGGGTATGCTGTGTGCTGAGGTGCCGTATCCGCGTGAGCAATTTAGAGCACACAATTGGAATATTTTAGATAGCTGTGTGCAGTTGTAGTTTTTGTATATAAACATTTTGGTATAGAAATAAAAAAGCCCCAATGAGTAGGGGCTTTTTTACAGTCGTTTAGAAGCTTGGCTTCACTACAACTAAAATAACAACCGCAAATAAAATCAAAGTTGGCATTTCATTAAAATAACGCCAGAACTTATGCGATTTATAATGTGCATTTTCGATAAGCTTTTTACGGTAATAACCACATACAAAATGATAAATCACCAATAGTCCAACCAATCCTACTTTTAGGTAGAACCAAAGCGCTTCATGGTAGTGTCGAGTTGCATCACCCCAATCGACGAGGAAGTGCGCCGTGATTAGTGTAGCAATCATTGCGGGCCACATAATGCCGCGATATAGCTTGCGTTCCATGATTTGAAAGCGCTGATGACTCGTAGCATCATCACTCATGGCATGGTAGACATAAAGGCGAGGGAGATAAAATAGCGCTGCGAACCAGCAAACAACTGCGATGATATGTAATGCTTTGACCCAGAGGAAAGCATCTGATGGAGCATCCATATATTGACCCTTAAAAGGGCGGTGGGTGTGTGCTTTGGCACCGAAGCGCCAAAGCAGCAAACTTTATATTAAGCTTCCCATTTTTTGAAAACGAGGCAAGCGTTTACACCGCCAAAACCAAAACTGTTACTCATCACAGTATTCAATTTTGCATCACGTTTTTCAAGTACGATATCAAAAGGTTTTGCACCTTCGTCAAGTTCAGTCACGTTGATGTTTGGTGCAATAAAGTCATTTTGCATCATCAGAATAGAGTAAATCGCTTCTTGTACACCTGCAGCACCCAGACTGTGACCGGTCATCGATTTGGTCGAGCTGAGCGGAGGAACTTGCCCTTCACCGAAGGCACGCTCCATCGCTTTAAGTTCAGTGACATCGCCTGCTGGAGTAGACGTACCGTGTGTATTTACATAGTCAATTTTGTCTACGCCGTGTTGTTTAGCTTCTTCTAAAGCCATAAGGATACAACGCGTCGCACCTTCGCCCGATGGTGCAACCATGTCAGCACCATCAGAGTTTGCTGCATAGCCGACAACTTCAGCCAAAATGTTTGCACCACGTGCTTGAGCATGTTCAAGAGATTCTAGTACAACGAAGCCACCACCACCTGCGATGACGAAACCGTCACGGTCAGCAGAGTAAGGGCGTGAAGCAGTCTCTGGAGTGTCATTATATTTTGAACAAAGTGCGCCCATTGCATCAAATAAAAGACTTTGTGACCAATGGTCTTCTTCACCACCACCGGCAAGCATTAAGTCTTGTTTGCCCAATTGAATCAGGTTGTATGCATAACCAATGGCATCGGCAGATGTTGCACATGCGCTAGTAATCGTGTGTGCAATACCTTGCATTTTAAATGCAACACCCACGTTTGCGGTAATGGTGTTGGTCATGTTACGTGGTACAAAGAATGGACCAACTTTACGTGCACCTTTAGTGTCTAGAAGTTCTTTCATTTCAACAACAGATGCAGTTGAACCACCACCTGAACCACCAGCAATACCGTAACGTGGATTACCACCAATTTGTTCTGCTGTTAAGCCTGCATTTTCTACTGCAGCCAAAGCTGAGTTGTATGCATACATTGCGCATACGCCCATAAAGCGTTTTAAGCGGCGGTCAATACCGTCAAAGTTTTGTTCTGCAGCCGCACTGACATGACTTTTGAAATTAAGTTCAGCATAACTTGGGTTGAAACGTGTTCCAGAAATCCCGTTTTGCAAAGAATGAGTGACATCTTCTAATGTATTACCAATGCATGAGTTGATGCCCATACCAGTGATTACAACACGTTTCATCTACAGATCCTTTATAGGTAGTGTGTGAGCAAGCTATTGAAAGTATACGAAGGAAACTTTCTAAATAGACGAACTCATATAATTTGATTGGAATAATGATAGCAGAAAGCTTTTTGAATTCTTATGGCAAATCCTATGCCTATTTTTGACTGAGCTAATTTGCAACGATGCAGCAAAAAACTTAACTTAAAGATACATATTCAAGTTGTGATAAAGTTTGACTACACCTAGTATTTATCAAGAATTTCAAGAATAGTCTGAATGGGGTAGGGAATGGCGAAAACGAATAATAAACCAACGGCTGGTCTGCTCTCAAACGCCTTTGGAGTGGCTAAAAAGCTCAGTTCTACTGGGGTGTCCATCATTAATCATGTCGCACCCGAATCCGTAACTAAGGTCATTCAACCTCAAAAAAATGGTCAAACCTTGGAGGGTCAGTCAAGGCAAGCGGGCGTATTTGATGTAAAAAAATATGATAATCCTCAGCAAATCTTGCGTGAACACGTTCCAAATGTTTCTAGACAATTATTGGGTCGACATTTTAATACCGTAAATAATGTGGCTAATTTTGTTGCTCCTCAATTTAGTGACAAAATTTCTGATTATTTATTTGATCGACTGAATAATTTTAGTTCGGATATTTCATCTGTAGATGCTGTACTGGATGAAGCTGGGGTACGTGATTTAGAAGAGTTGACACAAGATGTCGATCGTTCGCGTCGTATTAGTCAGGCTCTGGGTGAGCAAAATAAATGGCTTGCTTCGATTCAAGGGGCTTTAACAGGTGCGACAGGTGTCATTGGTTCAAGTATTGATATCCCTGCATCATTGATTATGACTCTGCGAGTGATTTATCAAGTTGGACGTTCTTATGGTTTCGATTTAAGTAAAGAAAGTGACCAAGATATTGTTCAGTTTATTTTTAAACAGGTCGACTTGAGTTTAATTGCAGAAAAACAAACTTTGCTTATGGCAATAAAAGCTCTGAGTAGTACGCTACAAAATAGTGATTTACATCAATTGCAGCAATTGGTGGGTTCAGATACTGATGCAGCAGCATTGAAAAAATATGTACTAGATGAAAATGGTCAGTTTAAGTGGGCATGGCTCAATCAAATGCCAAAAGTTTCATTGTTAAATCAGCTATCACGATTATCTCCTGTGGCGAGTGTTGGTGTAAGTGTGGTGTATAGTCGCCGTTTAGTGGATGAAGTGAATCAGAAGGCACAGCAAGTCTTTTCTAATGCGCGCCAATATATTTTGCAGCATCAGGATATTAGCTTGTCACCTTTACATGCCTATGAGCTTTCTCTTGAGTTGCTTGCTCAAGCAACACCTAAATTACTAGAAGGTATTAAGGCGAAAGATATTGATTTGGCTGAGCCAGTACTAGATCAGACCATAGATGTTACAGGTCATGAGAGTATCCGCGCAGTAAAAGTCACTAAAAAAGCACAAGTTAAAAACTCTGATGCAGCCGAAGTGGAAGTAGAGCAGGAACAAAAAGTCTCAGAAGGTTTGGAGGCACTTGCGGAGAAAGTTGTTGAGCCTCATGCACCCGGGGCTGCGCAAAAACCTGCTTTAGCTGAAAAAGATGAGTTTGATGTGTTGGAAGCTGTACAGGATGATGATGTCCCTGTGGCGAAAGCTGCACCCAAAGCTAAGCCGCGTAAAGCCAAAACAGCAGCCGTAGATAAAGTTACAAAAAAATCAGCAGATTCTTCTGAAAAATAACCTATTTATTTGTGGGTGAAAATTTGCGCAACTCACGATGAATAAATGTTTTCGATGATCGTATATTGTTGACCAATTTTAAGTCTTCGCTTACAATTGCATGCCCTCAAAAAGTAGTATTTTTTGGGGCTTTTTATTAACGGGAGAATTGCCAAATGGCAACAACAAATCAGTTGATCCGTAAGGGTCGTACAACTTTAGTTGAAAAATCTAAAGTTCCTGCGTTGAAGGCTTGTCCACAACGTCGTGGTGTTTGTACACGTGTTTACACAACTACACCTAAAAAACCTAACTCAGCAATGCGTAAAGTTTGCCGTGTTCGCTTAACTTCAGGTTTTGAAGTTTCTAGCTACATCGGTGGTGAAGGCCATAACCTACAAGAGCACAGTGTTGTTCTTATCCGTGGTGGTCGTGTTAAAGATTTACCAGGTGTACGTTACCATACCGTTCGTGGCTCTTTAGACTGTGCTGGTGTTAAAGATCGTAACCAGTCTCGTTCTAAATACGGTGCTAAACGTCCTAAGAAATAATCTGAAAAGATTAACTTCTTAGTTCGTTAGAACTGCAATCCTTTATCGTCTCGCTTGTCTGATTTCTGCATTTTTTGTGAAAATTCCAAGCGACGTATAGTAAGGCCAGCGAAAGCACATGACACTTTGTGCACCTGCTGGAGTAACCTGAAGTGTCATATTTATTAGGTGTATTAAAATGCCAAGACGTCGCGTAGTTGCTGCCCGTGAAATCCTTCCGGATCCTAAGTTCAGCAGCCAAACAATCGCTAAATTCATGAACCACGTAATGCAAGATGGTAAAAAATCTATTGCTGAAAGTATCGTTTACGGTGCTTTAGACCGCGTTCAAGAAAAATCTAAAGTAGACCCAGTTGAATTTTTCGAGACTACTCTTGAAAAAGTTCGTCCTATGGTCGAAGTAAAAGCACGCCGTGTTGGTGGTGCTACATACCAAGTGCCTATGGAAGTACGCCCATCCCGTCGTACTGCCTTGGCTATGCGTTGGTTAGTAGATGCTGCTGCTAAGCGTTCTGAAAAAACTATGGCTTTACGTCTTGCTGGTGAGTTGCTTGATGCAGCTGAAGGTAAAGGCGCAGCGATCAAAAAACGTGAAGATGTGCATCGTATGGCTGAAGCCAACAAAGCCTTCTCTCATTACCGTTTCTAAGCGGATAAAACAGCCCCTATTCAGGAGGGTGACAAATCAGTTGTCACTGTTTTGTCATCGAATCGCTTTAAGTTGCTATGCAGCTTAAAGCGTCCTGTTTTAAACAACAAAATTTAGGAATGCTAGAAATCATGGCTCGTCAAACCCCAATTTCTCGTTATCGTAACATTGGTATCTCTGCGCACATTGATGCTGGTAAAACTACCACTTCAGAACGTATTTTGTTCTACACAGGTGAGAGTCACAAACTTGGTGAAACTCACGAAGGTTCTGCAACTACAGACTGGATGGAACAAGAGCAAGAACGTGGTATTACTATTACCTCAGCGGCAGTAACATGCTTCTGGAAAGGGATGGGTAACCAATTCGAACAGCACCGTATTAACGTAATTGATACCCCAGGACACGTAGACTTCACTATTGAAGTTGAACGTTCTATGCGTGTTCTTGACGGTGCATGCATGGTTTACTGTGCTGTAGGTGGTGTACAACCTCAGTCTGAAACTGTATGGCGTCAAGCAAATAAATATAAAGTTCCACGTATTGCATTCGTGAACAAAATGGACCGTACTGGTGCGAACTTCTTCCGTGCTGTTGAACAAGTTAAAACACGTCTTGGTGGTAATCCAGTGCCAATCGTTGTTCCAATCGGTGCAGAAGAAAACTTCCAGGGTGTTGTTGACCTAATCGAAATGAAAGCGATTATCTGGGACGAAGCGTCTCAAGGTATGAAGTTTGAATATGGCGAAATCCCTGCTGAATTAGTTGAACTAGCTAACGAATGGCGTACTAACATGGTTGAAGCTGCTGCGGAAGCATCAGAAGAACTCATGGACAAGTACCTTGAAGAAGGTGAGTTAACTAAAGAAGAAATCGTTTCAGGTTTACGTGCACGTACATTGTTGAATGAAATTCAACCAATGCTTTGTGGTTCAGCGTTCAAAAACAAAGGTGTTCAACGTATGTTGGATGCTGTAATTGAATTCTTACCTGCGCCGACTGATGTCGAGGCGATTAAAGGTATCCTTGACGACAAAGACGAAACTGAAGGTTCTCGTGAAGCGTCTGATGATGCTCCGTTCTCTGCGCTTGCGTTCAAAATCATGAACGACAAATTTGTAGGTAACTTAACATTCGTACGTGTTTACTCTGGTGTGCTTAAAGCAGGTAGCCCTTGCTATAACCCAGTTAAAATGAAGCGCGAACGTGTTGGCCGTATCGTACAGATGCACGCAAATGACCGTCACGATATTGAAGAAATTCGTGCGGGTGATATCGCAGCATGTGTAGGTCTTAAAGATACTACGACTGGTGATACATTATGTGATGAAAACAATGTAATTACACTAGAGCGTATGGAATTCCCAGAGCCAGTAATTGCGCTTGCGGTTGAGCCTAAAACTAAAGCTGACCAAGAAAAAATGTCTGTTGCTTTAGGTCGTTTGGCGAAAGAAGACCCTTCATTCCGCGTACGTACTGACGAAGAATCTGGTCAAACAATTATTGCTGGTATGGGTGAGCTTCACCTTGACATTATTGTTGACCGTATGAAGCGTGAATTCAACGTTGAAGCGAACATTGGTAAACCAATGGTAGCTTACCGTGAAACGATCAAAAAATCAGTTGAACAAGAAGGTAAGTTTGTACGTCAAACTGGTGGTAAAGGTAAGTTTGGTCACGTATACGTACGTTTAGAACCACTTGCTGAAGATGCTGGCAAAGATTACGAGTTCGCTGAAGAAGTTGTAGGTGGTGTAGTACCTAAAGAATTCTTCGGTGCGGTTGACAAAGGTATCCAAGAACGTATGAAGAATGGTGTCCTAGCTGGTTATCCAGTGGTTGGCATCAAAGCGACATTGTTCGATGGTTCTTACCATGACGTCGACTCTGACGAATTATCGTTCAAAATGGCTGGTTCTTACGCATTCCGTGACGGTTTCATGAAAGCAGATCCTATCTTGCTTGAACCTATCATGAAAGTTGAAGTAGAAACTCCAGAAGACTACATGGGCGATATCATGGGTGACTTAAACCGTCGTCGTGGTCTTGTTCAAGGTATGGACGATTTACCTGGTGGTACTAAAGCTATCCGTGCAGAAGTTCCACTTTCTGAGATGTTTGGTTACGCAACTCATATGCGTTCTATGTCTCAAGGTCGTGCAACTTATTCTATGGAATTCGCTAAATACGCTGAAACACCACGTAACGTGGCTGAAGGCATCATCGCTAAGTTCCAATCTGGCGGTAAAAAAGGTGACGACGAGTAATCTTTCGATTACTATAAGCCCAAACTAATTCATAGTTAAAAACCAAATGCTCATGCAGTATCCCTGCATGAGTAGTTTAAAAAGGAAGATCTCATGGCTAAGGCTAAGTTCGAACGTAATAAGCCACACGTTAACGTGGGTACAATTGGTCACGTCGACCACGGTAAAACTACTTTAACAGCTGCAATTGCAACTGTATGTGCAAAAAAATTCGGTGGTGAAGCGAAAGATTACGCTGCAATCGACTCTGCACCAGAAGAAAAAGCACGTGGTATTACAATTAATACTTCACACGTAGAATACGATTCTCCAATCCGTCACTACGCTCACGTAGACTGCCCAGGTCACGCCGATTATGTTAAAAACATGATTACTGGTGCTGCACAAATGGATGGTGCGATCCTTGTATGTGCTGCGACTGATGGTCCAATGCCACAAACTCGTGAACACATCCTTCTTTCTCGTCAGGTAGGTGTACCTTACATCGTTGTATTCTTAAACAAATGCGACCTTGTTGACGACGAAGAACTTCTTGAATTAGTAGAAATGGAAGTTCGTGAACTTCTTTCTACTTATGACTTCCCAGGCGACGACACTCCAGTAATCCGTGGTTCTGCTCTTGCAGCGCTTAACGGTGAAGCTGGTCAATACGGCGAAGATGCTGTGGTTGCTCTTGTTGAAGCTCTTGACTCTTACATCCCAGAACCAGAACGTGCTATCGACCAAGCATTCCTTATGCCAATCGAAGACGTATTCTCAATTTCAGGTCGTGGTACAGTAGTAACTGGCCGTGTTGAAACTGGTATCGTGAAAGTAGGCGAAGAAGTTGAAATCGTTGGTATTAAAGATACAGTTAAAACAACTGTAACTGGCGTAGAAATGTTCCGTAAACTTCTTGACGAAGGTCGTGCGGGCGAGAACTGTGGTGTTCTTCTACGTGGTACTAAACGTGAAGACGTTCAACGTGGTCAAGTACTTGCTAAACCAGGTACAATCAAACCGCATACTAAATTCGACGCAGAAGTATACGTACTTTCTAAAGACGAAGGTGGCCGTCATACTCCATTCCTTAACGGTTACCGTCCACAGTTCTACTTCCGTACAACTGACGTAACTGGTGCGATCGCGCTTAAAGAAGGCGTTGAAATGGTTATGCCTGGTGACAACGTAGAAATGTCAGTAGAATTAATCCACCCAATCGCAATGGACGCTGGCTTACGCTTCGCGATCCGTGAAGGTGGTCGTACAGTTGGTGCGGGTGTAGTTTCTAAAGTAACTGCATAATCACTAAATGTGTGTAAAAAAGCGCCTCTTTGAGGCGCTTTTTTTTATGCTTATTCAATGTGATAGGGAAATTGTCTGACAATATTTTTTAAAGCTGTCCTTTAGTGATAATTCACTGTCCTTAACTGAAATAATAACAATTCAATAAAACCGTAATATGAACTCAAGAAAACCAATAAAAAGTTTGAGTATTTAATAACTCAAAAAAGGAGTTAGGCATGAACGCTAAAGTAAAGATTACTAATCGAGCAGGTGCAAGTTTCCCTGTACGTCGCATGAATTTTGATTTTGATGCGGTACCAGAGTACTGGATGAATGGCTCAGCAGGTTTGACACATTTTATGACCGCATTATCTGCTTTATTTCCAGCGGGTGAAATGTTCTTTATTGATAGTGTGCGTGCCGTACGTAAACACCCAGCAATCGCAAATAATGAAGCCCTACAAAAAGAAATTAGTGCTTTCATTGGTCAGGAAGCGATGCATACGCAAGAGCATGAAGGCTTCAATGCTTCTGCACAAAAATACGGTCATGATGTCGAAACACTTGATAAGGCAACGGGTCGAGTTATCCAAGGCGTGCGCAAAGTCTTTGCACGTATTGGTAAACCTGTTGGGATTACTCAAGAAATGGTGGATCTAACCGCAACCACGGCACTTGAGCATTTCACTGCAACGATTGCTTCACAGTTATTGGTTAACCCACATATTCAAGCTTTAATGACAGATGAAACCATGAAAAATATGTGGTTGTGGCATGCGATTGAAGAAAATGAACATAAAGCCGTGGCTTATGATGTTTTTGAAGGTGTCTTTGGTCAGGGAATAAAGGCCTACGCACTCCGTACAGGTTCATTGATTGGCGCAATGGTGACTTTATTCTTCGTACAAAGTTATTTTGTCGCTCGTTTATTAAAAGAAGATAACAAGCTTAATTTTGAAGCATTAAAAGATATTTATACCTATGGTTATAGCCCTTCAAAAGGCATCATCACTGGTATGGGGAAAGAAATGCTGATGTATTTTAAACCCGGTTTTCACCCGAATGATTTAGATACTTCAGGTTTGTTAAAAACGTGGAAAGTATATTTGGGGCTCTAATCACAGCGCTGTGGTGACTTTTTGAGAAGGGCGATGTAAATCGCTCTTTTTTTTTTATTCAACTTTAGAGGCAAACTTTTTATAATGCGCATACCCTAGCTATAGAAAGATAAACGAAGATGATTCGTTTGATGCAAGACGCTGATGTACAGCAGGTTTACGATATCGAGCGCCGCGTACAAAGCCATCCTTGGACCATAAAACAATTTCAAGAATCGATTGCTGCCTATCAAAGTACAGTGATTGAGCGACAAGGAAAAGTTGTAGGTTTTTGCATTTTACAACCCGTTTTGGATGAAGCAAATTTATTGCTAATGGCGATCGATCCGGGCCAGCAAGGCAAAGGCTTAGGTTTTCAATTGCTCGATGAATCTATTGCTTTACTCAAAAATAACCCCATTCAAATCTTCTTAGAAGTACGAGAAGGTAATCAACCTGCGATCCGTTTATATGAAAAAGCGGATTTTCATCAAATCGATTTGCGAAAGAATTATTATCCAAATGCCGATGGAACACGAGAACATGCCATTATTATGGTGAAGGCTTGTAGTGATGATTTTGCAGCTTTATTTAAATAAAAGTGGTGAAGCGTAGTCAGATTTAAAGAAAGCATTCGTGAATAAACGGATGCTTTTTTATTGAATATCTTTTGTTGATCCCTTTTATTTAATAATAGGATTATTCCAACCAGAAGGCAGGGTGGTCATAAGGGAATCCCCCAGTTGGCTGATTTCTTCTTGGGTCAGTGGTCGGTTGAGTCGACGCCATTGTCCATCAAGCAGAAGTTCCAGTGGAATATACTGAGATTTATAATTCATTTTTTGCGAATCGGGCACCCAATAGCCCAAGTAGACATATTGCAGTCCAAGCTTTTGTGCATGCTCGATTTGTTTCAGAATGGCAAAAGTACCTAATGAGCGACGGCTTTCATCAGGATCAAAAAAGGTATATACCGCTGAAATACCATCATCGAGTGGATCACAGGTAGATACACTGATCAGTTGCTCATCCAACCACAGCTCTAAAAAGAAACTGTCAGTGCAGCTATTGATTAAAAATTTTTCAAATTGATCTTGGCTGGGTGGGTACATATCACCATCAGCATGCCGTTCATTGATATAGCGTTCGTACAGGGCATAATGCTTTGCATCGGCATCTTGAGGGCGGCTAATTTTCACCGTTAAATCTTGATTCCGTTTCCACGCTTTTTTTTGCACGCTGTTCATTTGAAATTCAAGAACAGGCACACGTGAGGACAGACATTGGCGACAAAGATGACATTCAGGGCGATAGACAAAATCACCACTACGACGAAAACCCATGCGGGAAAGTTCAGATAACGTGACCACATCAATACGATGGACAGGGTCAAGAAAGACCATCCGGGCAGATTTATTTTCTAAGTAGCTACAATCATGCGGAGGCGTGATGTAGTACTGTAATTCGTTCAACAGGGACTTCGGTTGATAGGAATTCATCGTAATATCCCTCTTTTATTGTCATGCGCTGAGACTTGCCCATTGCGCTATTGTTTTACTTGAAAATACACTGTCCTGATACTTTTTCCAATCGATAGAGGGTTGTTTAACAACATCTTGTAACGAATTAAGGTATTGTTGGCGAGAAAGTGTACTCGCACCTAAGCTTAAGAGGTGATCGTTGACCAATTGGCAATCAATCCATGGCAACTGATTCTCTTGCCCGATGAGCATTAAGGTGTAAAACGCCATTTTAGAGACATCTGTTCGTGTACTAAACATAGACTCGCCAAAGCAGCCATGACCAATATTGACCCCATAGAGGCCACCTACAACAGTCTCGTTTTCCCAAACTTCAATGCTATAAGCATAGCCTGCGTCAAACAGCGCAGAATATCCCTGAATAATATCTTCTGAAATCCATGTTTCATTGGCATAACTACGCGGCAAAGAACATGAGCGAATCACAGTTTCAAACGCATGATTAATGGTGATCTTATAGTCCATTTTTTTCATGCTGCGTAATAACGATTTACTCGGATGATAGTCATGCGGTCGAATAATGCAGCGGGGTTCAGGACACCACCAACAAATTGGATCACCTTCACTGAACCATGGGAAAAGACCGTGACTATAGGCTTCAAACAGTGTGGAAGGGGAGAGGTCAGCACCGATGCAAATTAAGCCTTCACCTTCGGGATCGCATTCAACAGGATCGGGGAAAGTAAATTCAGAAGGAGGGAGTATCGGCATGCCAAGCTTCTTATTGAGGTATACGGATTTTTATCATACATAAAAAAGCCGACCATCAGGTCGGCTAATTTTTAAAAATGTTTAGCTAAGCAAATGACTTAAGCAAAAGATTATTCACCGAGTGCATCAAGGTATTTTTCAGCATCGAGTGCAGCCATACAGCCTGAACCTGCAGAAGTAATGGCTTGACGGTAAATGCTGTCGGCAATATCACCCGCAGCAAATACACCCGGAATAGATGTTTGTGTTGCATTACCCGCAGTTCCGCTTTGAACTTGGATGTAGCCATCACGTAGGTTTAATTGACCATCAAAAATACCGCTGTTTGGTTTGTGACCAATTGCCACAAACATACCAGTGACATCAACATTTTGAGTTGAATCATCTTGCGTAGATTTAATACGTACAGAAGTCACACCGGTGTTATCGCCAATGACTTCATCCACTTGGTGATTCCAGATGATGCTGATTTTACCTTCTTTTTCTTTAGCAAAAAGATGATCTTGCAGAATCTTCTCTGAACGTAAAGAGTCACGACGGTGTACTAAAGTGACATGCGATGCAATGTTCGATAGATACAGCGCTTCTTCGACAGCAGTATTACCACCACCGACAACCATGACTTTTTGGTTTTTGTAGAAGAAACCATCACATGTTGCACATGCGCTTACGCCTTGACCCATAAATGCAGCTTCAGATTCAAGACCTAAATATTGTGCAGTTGCACCTGTACAAATAATTAATGCATCACAAGTGAACTCTTCCATATCGCCTTTAAGTACGAACGGACGAACATTGAGGTCAACTTCATTGATATGGTCATACACGATTTCTGTGCCAAAACGCTCAGCATGTGCTTGCATTTGTTCCATTAGGGCAGGGCCAGTTAAGCCTTCTGCACCACCTGGCCAGTTGTCTACTTCTGTCGTTGTAGTCAATTGACCGCCTAATTGAATACCTGCGATGAGTGTCGGTTTCAGGTTCGCACGAGCAGCGTATACCGCAGCACTATAACCTGCAGGACCAGAACCTAAAATAATTAGACGTGAGTGACGAGCGCTCATCCGTAGAATCCTTTTTTTATATGATAATTTGTGGAATTATACGTCAAAGTTTGAAACGATTGTGTGAGATTAAAGTCGATATTATTGATCATCGAAATCGTTTTGAGCTATATAGAAGAAAGTTAACAACTATACTTAAATTATCTTGCATCTTTTTTATTGAACAGGTGCATAATAACAGGTTTAGATTCAGCCCATTTTTGTTGTGGGTAATGACAAAAACATTCATGAAGAATTGGTTACAGGAACGTATATGACAGCGGTGTCGGGTGCATATGCACAGCGCTTAATAATGACTTTATTCCTTGTTTCATTTGGGATATATCTGTTCCTTGCAACAGTCACATATACGCCATTTGATCCGGGATGGATGCATTTATCCAGTGATACTCAGCAAGTTTCAAATGCCAGCGGCGTCGCAGGTGCATGGATCGCTGATTTACTCTATGGATTTTTAGGTTGGGCAAGTCTGCTGATACCTGTCTATTTATTTCTCGAAGCAATTCAAGTCTGGTGGCCACGTAGTTTTCTAAACCGTCCATTTCGCTATGCTGCTCAGTTCTTTATTTTACTGGCAACTTCAAGTTTACTTTTCCTGTTTTGGAATGTTCCCGAAGATACTTTAGAAAATGCATCGGGCGGGATCATTGGCTATGAACTGGGTCAAAGTCTTGAACAAATATTAACGGTCTATGGTGCAGCAGTATTTCTCATTGCATTTTGGATCATGTTGTTCACTTTGGCCTTTGGTATCAAGTGGAATAAGACATGGGCAACCATGAAGTCCACACCGGCTTATCTGCAAGATTTGTTCTATCGCAATGTGCCTGAAGGCGACACCGCATTTGACCGTACAGTACCAACGACTAAAAAAGATAGTGCTGCTGCGCATGCATCAAAAGTGGTTGCACCAGTAACACCGGCCGACGAACATCATGCGGTCGATGTCGATCCTGTGGTACGTGATCGCGTCGCTGAACGTTTATTTGATGATATTGCCGATAAAGAATGGGCAGACAAAGAAGGCAATGCACAGCTTTTATCTGCGGTAGATTTGGCAGAGACTGCTACGCTATCTGATGAAGATTTTGAACATACCTTGGCGAAAGTGCATCAGCTTGAACAAGATCAACAACGTGTTGTTGCAACAGGTGAAGTTTGGCGCGCATTACATTCCAATGATGACCAACGGCACAAACAAGATATTGATGCTTTACTGAAAGCTGCAGAAGAAGAGCAGCCTGCCAATCAAACTGAATATTTCAACAAAGCAGCGGATGTGCATTCGACTTCTCCGACAGAAGCGGTACAACCTGCTAAAAAATCAGTGGATTGGGATGATGATGAGATCTTCGATGAGCTGTTAGCCGCTGTTCCAAATGGTAAAACAGCGACTGATGTGCATAGCCCATTTAATACAGCACAAAGTGAAAGTCCTGCAACGCATTCAAATGATTTTGCTACAGGTGCTGCTGCCACAGTTGCAGGTTTAGGTGGGGCAGCTGCACAAACGACAACGCTCACCACACCGAAAAATATCAGTGCTGAAGCTGAAATTAATGATCTCGATGATTTGCTGGTTGAAGAAGCAGAGCAAGCAATTGAACAGTCACAACCGGTTCGTACAACCAGTAGTTATGCGCAATCAACGCCTTTGGTTCGTGCTGAAATCAATACGCAGCCACAGACTTTTGTATCTGACGATGAAAAAGCCTTAATCAGCTCGAATAAAGATGCTTTCCGTGAAGTGTGGCAAGAAACGGCGGGCAAACCTGAAGACATCGATTTAGATCTCGAAGATGATTTTGACTTTGATGCTCCTTTAACCGATGCCTCTGGTCGTCCAATGTCACGTGCGATGCAAGTGGCACAAAAACGCTTGGATTTACCGACTTTGCCGGGCTTGGAAATCTTAGATCCGGTTGATCCGAACAAGAAAGTCAATTTCACTGCAGAGCAATTGTCTCGCTTGTCTGAACTTTTAGAAATTAAACTGCAAGAGTTTAATGTCAAAGCCAAAGTTGTAGAGGCACAGCCGGGACCAGTCGTAACACGTTTTGAACTTGATTTAGCACCTGGTGTGAAAGCGTCGAAAGTGACCAATATTTCACGTGACTTGGCACGTTCGATGTCTATGGCCTCTGTACGTGTGGTGGAAGTCATTCCGGGTAAACCGTATATCGGGATTGAAGTCCCAAATAGTTCACGTGAAATGGTTCGTCTTATTGAGCTGTTAGAAACTCCTGCTTACCGTGATCCAAATGCCTTACTTAGTATGGCGATGGGTAAAGATATTTCAGGTAATCCTGTCTTGGCCGATTTGGCGAAAGCGCCGCATATGTTGGTGGCAGGTACTACGGGTTCTGGTAAGTCAGTCGCAGTCAATGCCATGTTGTTGTCGATGTTGTTGAAATACACACCTGAGCAACTGCGTCTCATTATGATTGACCCGAAACAGTTGGAACTTGCCAACTATAACGATATTCCACATTTGTTAACGCCTGTTGTAACTGACATGAAAGATGCGGTGAGTGCATTGAACTGGTGTGTGAATGAAATGGAGCGTCGTTATAAGCTGATGTCTTTGATGAAAGTACGTAAGCTGACTGACTTTAACCGCAAAATTGAAGAAGCAATGGCTAATGGTGAAGATCTCATTGATCCAACTTGGAAGCCAGATGACTCAGCAACGCAAAGTCGTGCGCCACGTTTACAGCCTATGCCGTTGATCGTAATTGTTGCCGACGAATTTGCCGACATGATCATGCAAGTGGGTAAAAAAGCTGAAGAAATGATTACCCGTCTTGCACAAAAATCACGTGCAGCAGGGATTCATTTGCTGTTGGCGACTCAGCGTCCAACCGTAGATGTAGTGACAGGTTTGATCAAAGCCAATATTCCAACGCGTGCTGCGCTACGTGTGAACAGTAAACTGGATTCACGTACTATCTTAGACGCTGGTGGTGCGGAAGACTTACTGGGCCATGGTGATATGTTATTCCTCGGACCGGGGAAAATTGAACCTGAACGGGTACATGGCGCGTTTATTTCAGACGATGAAGTGAACCGTATTTGTGATGCATGGCGTGAGCGCGGTGAACCGAATTATGTCGATGAAATCCTCACGCCTTATGATGAAGAGCCGACATCTCGCGGTTTTGAAGATGGTGATGGTGGATCAGACCGTGATGCGCTGTATGATCAATGTGTTAGTTTCGTTTTGGAAACACGTAAAGCATCGACTTCATCTTTACAGCGTAAATTCAGTCTCGGCTATAACCGTGCTGCACGGATTATTGATCAGATGGAAGAAAATGGTATCGTCAGTGGGATGGGGCCAAATGGTAAACGAGATATTTTGGTCTAAGTCCTAAAACAAAAAACCTGCTTCGGCAGGTTTTTTTTATTTTTAGATTGTGAACTCTTCTTGGTAGAACATGGACTGGGCCAGTTCGATAAAAGCTTTGCAGGCCGGGCTCATGAGTTTTTGATTTTTTACGGCGAGTCCAATCTGCCGTTGGGTATTTGGAAAGAGTGGACGTTTAACCACATGTGGATGTAGCGCCAACAGCTCAGCAGGCATAGCCATATCCGCAACGATAGCAATCCCTTCCTGTAAATTCACCATGTTTAAAATGGTTAACAGTTGCGACATTTGATAGGTAATTTTAGGTTGTATGTAGTGTTGTTTAAGCAGTTTTTCGACATGGGACTGGCTGCCCGCACGGGTCATAATAAAGGGGTAATTTTGCAGGTCTTGGATATTTAAATGACTGTGTTTGGAAACTGAATAACTATCTGGAATCAAGGCAATGAAAATGTCTTGAATTAACGGGAAGGTGAACAGTTGCGGCTTGGGGAGTACGGCAAAACCAACATCAATCTGACGTTCAGAAATCCAACGAGACACTTCTGCATCAGTACCTTCTTCGACATAGATTTCAATGTGTGGATAACGCTCTCTATATGCCTTTAATAGCTCTGGAAGCAGATGAATCGAACTAGAAGAACCAAAAGAGCCAATTCTCAGCGTTCCTTGTTGAATACCATGTGCGGCATGCACTTCTTGTTGCATGATTTGTGCGGTATTGATGACTTCTTTAGCATGCAGTAATAACTGCTGACCAATATGAGTCAGGCTAATTTCGCCTTGTTCACGGCTAAATAAGCTGACATTCCAATGCTGCTCTAAACACTTTAGGGCATGAGAGACAGCTGACTGAGTAATTCCCAGCTGTCGAGCAGCGAGAGTAAAGCTTTGTTGTTCTGCGACTTTAATAAAGATTTCAAGCTGAGAAAATGTCATTGCCATGAGTAATTACTCATTTTGTTATGAGTCTAGATGAGGATTATATTGTGCTACATAAATGGTTAAAGATGAAATAGCTACTTTATTTCAAGGCGTACAGCATGAATATCGTCGTCGCATTGTTTCCCCTCGTTGCATTAATCGCGATGGGCTATGTGCTTAAATATACACAGTTTGTTCAGAATGAATTTTGGGCAAATTCAGAAAAACTTAATTACTACGTTTTATTTCCTGTGCTGCTATTTTTGAATGTATCAGCCGTGCAATTGGATATGAACATTGTTTCACGAATGTTGACAGTACTGGTTGCGGGCACCTGTTTGATCAGCATCGTGTTGTGGGGGATCATGCAGTTTATGCATATCCCCGTGCAGCGTTTTGGCGTGTATATCCAAAGTCATATTCGTTTTAATACCTATATTGGCTTGTCATTAATGGGGGCGCTGTTTGGCTCCACAGGCATGCAGATGTTTGCCATGTTAATTGCCGTTGCCGTCCCCTTAGTGAATATTATTTCAGTCTTGGCGTTTTCAAATTTAAGTGTGAAGCAATTAGGGCAGACCTGTCAGTCCATCGCAAAAAATCCCTTAATTTTAGGCTGTGTTGCAGGGGTATTGTTTAATTTATCAGGCTTGAGTCTGTTTGAAGGCTTACTTGAACTATTAAAAATCTTGGCAGCCATGAGTTTACCGCTCGGACTACTTTCTGTTGGGGCAGCATTACAGTTTCAGCAAATGCGCGCCGATCTACGTCGTTTAAGTTTAAATACGATAGGGCGTCTCATGTTAATGCCATGTATTGCTTATCTATTGAGTACATGGATGGGTTTGACTGATTTTGAGCGGATGATTTTAGTGGTCTTTTTTGCTTTGCCGACGGCATCATCGTCTTATATTTTGACACGCTATTATCGGGGCGATTCACAACTGATGGCGGCGATTATTAGTGTACAAACCATTGGTTTTGGCTTGATGTTTCCATTGCTCATGTTGATCGTGCATTGATCATGATGATATTCAATAACGCCGATTTTAAATCTGATAAAAAAAGCCCGCATCATGCGGGCTTTTTTTTGGTACTCGAAATTAAGCAAATTTTGCCAATACTTCGAGGAAACCTGCGCTTTGACGTGGGTATTGAGCAATTACGTCATGAATACGCTGACCTTCAGGATTAGTTGCGTTCACATCACGGCCATCGGCAACGAATTGAGTCAAAAGACGCTCATAGTCATTTGGACGCATATGTTTGAAAGCATGGTAAAGCACGTGAAAGTCGCCATTCACTCCTTCAGGAGGAAGCTGAGTAAGGTAGGCAAATACACGCTCATCTGACCATTCTTCGTTGAACGTTGCTGGCTGAGATAATGCCATCGCAATCTCCTTGCTGGTTTAAAAATACAAAAAGGCAAAAATGAGTACGCAAGTAAAATGGTTTTATTCGTCATCTCTAAGTTAAGCGACTCATTTTATGGTTGGATCAAAAGTTATTTTTTATCCCGTTTACTCGAAGCAAAGCTTTTGATCTAACAAAGGAATAAAACTAATCCAGCCCACTCGAAGCAAAGCTTCTCATCTTGCGGCTGGGTAAAGCAGCGCTTTACTGATCCAGCCTCACATTTTGCCTTGATTCAATTTACTTGGCTAATCAGAATTCAGATTAACGTTCTTCAGGCAAATTGATATTCATTTCAAGCATTTCAATATTCGCTTCAGAACGAACAGACATTTGAATATGTTGCTCATCTACACCACGAACATAGCGGTTTACTACTTGCATGATTTCTTTTTTCATCATGTCAATCTTGTCTTGGCTAAGGCGTTTACCTAGACCATTTTCAGATGCCACGATGACTTTTAAACGGTCTTTTGCCGTTTGTGCGCTTGACGGTTTCTCGTCGCTGCTAAAAAGTTTGCTCCAGAATCCTGCCATGATTACGCTCCAAATAGACGTGCTAACCAACCCTTAGGTTTTACCGTAATATGACGGTAAGGGCGCTCTTCACCAAGGAAACGTGCAACAAGGTCATCATACGCTTGGCCAGCCGCTTCTTCTGTAAACAGAATCACTGGTTTACCTTCGTTTGATGCTTGTAGAACGCTTTTACATTCAGGAATAACACCTAAAGTCGGTACGCGTAAAATATCTTTTGAAATGTCATCAATCGTCAACATCTCTTGTTTATCCGCACGTTCTGGATTGAAACGTGTAATACAGAGATGCTTACGGATACGACCTTCGTTTTGTTCTACTTTTTTGGTTTTGCTGTCGAGCATACCAATAATACGGTCAGAGTCACGTACCGAAGAAATTTCTGGGTTCGTCACAATGATCGCTTCATCAGCATGATACATTGCTAAAATTGCACCACGTTCGATACCCGCAGGTGAGTCACAAATAATGTAATCGAACTCTTGAGAAAGTTCGTCCATCACACGTGCTACACCTTCATCTGTTAACGCGTCTTTATCACGTGTTTGAGATGCTGGCAAAATGTAGAGATTTTCAATATCTTTATCGCGAATAAGCGCTTGTTGTAATCGAGCTTCGTTATTCAATACGTTTACAAAGTCATATACAACGCGGCGTTCACAGCCCATGATCAAGTCAAGGTTACGTAAACCCACATCAAAGTCGATCACAACAGTTTTGTGGCCGCGAAGGGCTAAACCTGTTGCAAAAGATGCGCTTGTAGTTGTTTTACCTACGCCACCTTTACCTGATGTTACGACAACAATTTTCGCCACCGAATCCACTCCTGTTATGGTTTAAATCCCCTTTTTTAATTAGGGGTTTGGTGATTATTTATACATTAAAATTGCAAAGCTTCAAATACTAGCTCTTGCTGGTCATTCAAATAAATATGTACGGGCTGTTTGACCACATGAGGTGGAATATCATCAGCGACACAGTAAGTCCCTGCAATTGAAACTAATTCAGCTTCTAATGAATGACAGAAAATACGTGCAGCCGTGTTCCCACCAGCTCCGGCAATGACTCTACCACGAGCACTACCATAAATATGTATATTTCCTGAAGCAATTACTTCTGAACCGCTATTAATACCAGCATTAATAATGATATCGCCATGGTCTTGGACTAAACATTGACCTGTACGCAAGATTTCATTGTGATACGACGTAGCATGACGAATGGTCGGTACTTCGACTGCAGCAATTTTATCTTCGGTTTTTTCTTCTGCAGGTGCGGGTTCTTCAACCACTTGTTCGCGTGTCGGTTTAACTTGTTGTAGTTTGCGATCCGCAGGAACTACGGGAAATTGGATAGCACGTGCTTGGTCCGATAGCGGACCTTCAGTGACACCAATCGGTTGAATTTCAATACTAATAAGTAGTTGAATCAGTGCAATTAGTTCTTGATCAACCGTACTTTCAATCACGGCTAATGTTCCGGGTGGAAAAGCCTTTTGGAACATTGGAGTAAGTTGCTGGCGGATCGCATCATGATCATTGGTATCGAGGTGAATGCGAATCGCATTGACCATTTTGCCTTTTATCCGTATATCAGCCATATTGAATCCTTGAGACTTCTAACTATTACTTTTGTGCCGAAGTAGTTATGTTGTAAATAGAGCAAATCCTAGAACAATTTGCATGAATACTCTAGCGGAGTTCGCAATTATTTTTGACTAAGTGTTTATTCTGTAGCTTGGTCCTGTTCCTGCATAATCTGCTGCCACTGTTTTACTTTCACTTGCTTACGAATGGCTTCTAGACTTTCAAAAACCGCAGAGCGAACCAACTCATCCAGCTGGGCATTATTTTCGATTTCAATACGGCTAACACGCTGTGAAATGTCTAAATATAGATTGGGTTTTTGAGCCGTAGATGTATTGGGATAAGCCAATGGGGAAATTAAACCTTGGGTAATATTTTCACCCAAACGTTGCCCGATACTTTGAATCTGCTGTTCAATGCGGCTGCCAACGATTGGCACTAAGCGCAATAGCTGCGTGAGCTCGGGGGTATCTTCAATGGCCTGACTGACGATTTGTCCGACATTTTTGGCGATCAATTCACGTTCAGTACGTAGCTCTTTGCTTAAATTTTCTTGCAAAATCTCAGCTAAAACTTGGGTGAACATCTCACGGTGATGCTGCACAAGATTACTAATTAGGTCTTTATGGGTTGTACTGGTATTGAGCTCATGCTTAACACCATCTAACACGGTAAGTACTACTCGATCAGACAGTTCTTCCATCACCACACGATAATAAAACAAAGCTTTCTTTTGCCATGCCGATGGCACGATCTGATAACCCATTTCATACAGTCGATAGGCAATCACGCCCGCGCGAAATAAACGCAGGAAACGTAAATGCGGCACAATAGCTAAAATTTCGTACCAATGTATAAACGGGAAGAAGAACCAGCGCTGATGGTGCTTGTTGATGATGGCAATCGCCCAACGCACCAACAGTTCTACAATCAAAAAGATAATGAACCACGCTTCGGTGGTAATCACCCACGGATGCAAATGTTCACGGTAAAAACTCAGCACATCGGGCAGGTGGATACTGTTAAAGAACCAACTGCCAAGATTGCTCATGAGGAAAAAGTTCATGCATAGGCAGAACAAGTTAAAAACAATAATAAACACCATGAAAATGTCATAAATCAAAAACAGTTTGAATGACCAACTGTTTGGATTGACATGATGATATTTAGATTTCTTGTTTTGCGGCATGCTGTTCTGCGACATAAAAACTTCTTCTTAATTATTCAGTAACTGAGTATTTAGCTTTCATACGAGTAATGAGTTGGTCTTTCTCTGTCCACAGCTCATCCACCCAATGCTGAAATTTTTCACGGAACTCTACGTCATCTTCATAGTTGCCGCCATGCACCCACGTTGGAATTTCAATTTTACGTAAATCCACGGCTATGCGTGGAACTTCACCGAGCCAAAATTCGCCATAACCCGGCGCACCATTTGGATAGACGATGGTCATATCCACGAGGGCATCAACTTGATCCCCTAAAATATTGAGTGCCAGTGCTAAACCACCTGCTTTCGGCTTTAGAAGGTTTTGATACGGCGACTGCTGCTGCGCATGTTTTTCAGGTGTAAAGCGAGTGCCTTCCAAATAGTTCAGCAGGGTAAAAGGCTGGCTCAATAACTGTTCACAAGATTTACGCGCTTCTTCCATATCTCGATATTTAAGTTCAGGATTTTTCGCGATTTGTTCTTTGCTATGACGTTTCATCATTGGAAAGCCTAAAATTTTAAAAGCTTGTCCCACAAATGGAATGAAAATGAGCTCCCATTTGGTAAAGAAACGTGTCAGTGGCATACGGGTTAAACCAAAATATTGGTTAACTGTTGTATCGACCCAACTCTGATGGTTACAGGTCATGAGATAACGACCCTGCAAATTTAAATCGAGGTCTTCATCGATGGTGATATCCCATTTTGTGTTGGGTAAAACGTGATCAATTAACCAGTTATTGACCGTGAGCCAACTGTTGGTAATTTTTATGTTGGTTTCATCAACCTTTTTTGATTTTTTAAAGAGTTTGGTTAGACCAAGGGCTAGTACAGGAGGACCATGGAAAAAAGTACTGCCTGTCATAACTGAACCGACGGTAAGTCCTTTGCTAATTTTTTTTAGTGTCGGTTGCTTATTTGTTTGAGATGACATATAAAAAGTCCTAGCGGAAATTGTCCAAATAATGATTGATTCTAATAAATATAGTTCGAGTTGATTAAATAAAAAAGGGCATCTGCAGAACTGTGAAGAAATTGTGATGGAATTAACAAATAAATCTCGTATTCATATTACAAATTGTAACTAAACGTTTTATTATTAACAAAAAATCAATGGTTCAGCCATTTGTTTTACTTCATCATTTCAACCATACAACAAAACACAAAGAAGGAGGCATGCAATGCGTGCACTAGTAATTTCGGCAGTAGTTGGGGCAATGGCACTTACTGGTTGTCAAAACATGGAATATGACAAAGCAGCAATCGGTACTGGTCTAGGTGCTCTTTTAGGCGCTGGTATTGCTTATTCTAATGCTGATAAAGACAAAATGGGTCAAGCAGCTGCAATTGGTGCTGTAGTTGGTGGTGGTGCAGGTCTTCTTCTTGATAAGAAAGAACAACGTCTTAAACAAGAATTGGCTGGTACTGGTGTTGACGTAGGTCGTAATCCAGATGGTTCGATCAACCTTGTTATGCCATCAGTAACTTTCGCAACTAACTCTTCAACTATTCAATCTCAGTTCCAATCTGCGTTGAATGACGTTGCTAAAGTATTGCGTGAAGACGGTACTGCAAACAAACTTGCAATCGTTGTACACGGTCACACAGATAACACAGGTTCTGATGCGATCAACAACCCACTTTCTCAAAACCGTGCAAACTCAGTGAAAAACTACCTAGCGTCTCAAGGTATTTCTTCAACTCGTATTACTGCACGTGGTTACGGTTCAACTTCTCCAGTAGCGGATAACTCAACTGCTGCAGGTCGTGAACAAAACCGTCGCGTAGAAATCTCAGTTTACGAAACTAAATAAGTTTTAGTTCGAAACGAAAGGCCACCCTCGGGTGGCTTTTTTTATGGCATTTTTAATGACCGATAAAATACATTTTGCATTAGGCAAGATCGTTTCAGATGACTATAATCATCCTCGAATTAATAAGAGGAAAGACTATGTCACTGGCAAGTCAGTTGAACGACAAGCAACTTGAAGCAATGAAATACACTCAAGGACCCTTGTTAGTACTTGCAGGGGCAGGTTCAGGCAAAACATCGGTGATTACCCGTAAAATTGCCTATTTGGTGAAGCATTGTGGTATTCCTGCGCACCGTATCACCGCGATGACCTTTACCAATAAAGCTGCGCGTGAAATGAAAGAGCGTGTGACGAAGCTGATGAGCCGTGAAGAGGCAAAAGGGCTGTCGGTTTCTACATTCCATAACTTCGGGCTAAACATGCTCCGTTTGGAATTAAAAAATACACCACTGAAAAATAACTTTTCAATTTTAGATGCAGATGACTGCAAACGCATTTTGATGGACTTAATGCATCGCGACAATTTATCCGGTGCAGAAAGTAAAGAGCTGATTGCCAAAGCCATGAAAATGATTTCAGATTGGAAAAACGATCTGATTCCACCTGAGCAAGCGCATACCACCTGTGAAACAGCAGAAGACGTTCAGTTTGCACATCTGTATCAACTGTATGAGCGTAATTTACGTGCCTACAATGCTGTGGATTTTGATGATTTGATTGTCATGCCGACGCGCTTATTACAAGAAAATGCAGAAGTGCGTGATCGTTGGCAGAATCGAATCCGCTATTTATTGGTCGACGAATATCAAGATACCAACACCGCGCAATATATTTTGGTGAAATTACTCGTGGGTGTTATGGGACAGTTCACCGCGGTAGGTGATGATGACCAATCGATTTATGCATGGCGTGGTGCTAAGCCTGAGAATATGGCTTTATTGAAGGAAGATTTCCGTAATCTGAAAGTGATTAAGCTTGAGCAAAACTATCGCTCGACCAGTCGTATTTTAAAAGCTGCCAATACAGTTATTGGCAATAACCCACATATTTTCGATAAAAAGCTTTGGTCAGATAAAGGCCATGGTGAAGTGATCCGCGTGATTACTTGTCGTAATGACGATGATGAATCAGAACGCGTCGTAAAAGACTTGATTACGCACAAGCTGATGAACGGTAAAAATTGGAAAGACTACGCCATTTTATACCGTGGTAATTTCCAAGCGCGTGCTCTAGAGACACAGCTACGCCAAATGCAGATCCCGTATAAATTATCGGGTGGTCAGTCTTTCTTCGCTCGTGCTGAAATTAAGGACTTGATGAGCTACTTACGTTTGATCATCAACCCTGAAGATGACAGTGCATTTTTACGAATTATCAATACGCCAAAACGTGCGATTGGTCCTGTGACTTTGGAAAAGCTTGGCTTATTTGCGCAGGAAAGTAATTTATCCTTACTCAGTGCAGCAGGTGACCAGCGCTTAAGCATGGCGATTCCGAAAAAAGCCACAACCCAATTGGCCGAATTTGCGGACTTTATTTCGACCTTTACTCGTGAATTATTAGAAGATGATGAACCTGTTCCGATCATTCGTCGCATGATGATTGAAGCAGGTTATATCGACTATGTTAAAGAATCTGCAGCTACACCTGCGCAGGAAAAAACCAAACTGGATAATATTGAAGTGCTATATAGCAGTATTCAAAGTTTGATAAACCGCGCTGAAGATGTAGATGAAAAGAACATTGAAAGTGTGATTCGTAAAATGGTGCTGCTCGATATGTTAGAACAGCAACAAGAAGAAGAAGACACCGATAAAGTCAATTTGTTAACACTTCATGCGTCGAAAGGTCTGGAATTTCCATTCGTTTATTTGATTGGTCTGGAAGAAGAAATTCTACCGCATAAAAACTCCATTGCTGCCGACACGGTTGAGGAAGAACGTCGACTGATGTATGTGGGGATTACTCGTGCACGTCAAGGTTTAACCATGACTCTTGCAGAGCAGCGTAAAGCCGGTGGTCAAATGCGACAAATGACACCAAGCCGTTTCTTGGACGAACTGCCACAAGATGAATTGGAGTGGTTAGGGCGCAAGAAAAAGCTGGCAGGGGATATCGATCCTAAACAGCAAGCACAGCATTATTTAGAAAATTTACGTGCGCTGATTAAGCGTTAAAGCTTAAAGCGTAGAATATTTTATTTATTTTTTGAAATTCGTTTTATTGAAACAGGAATGGACCATGAAAGTTCAAGTTAAAGTTCTCGACACACGTTTAGGTACGGAATGGCCAATGCCAACTTATGCAACAGCAGGTTCAGCAGGTCTTGATCTACGTGCATGTGTAGAAGAAACCACCGTGATTGAACCGGGTCAAACTGTTCTGGTAAAAACAGGCCTATCGATTTATATCGAAGATACTAACTTTGCAGGTTTAATTTTGCCGCGTTCAGGCTTAGGTCATAAACACGGAATCGTGTTGGGTAACTTGGTCGGTTTAATTGATTCTGACTACCAAGGTGAATTGATGGTATCTGTTTGGAACCGTAGCCAAACGGCATTTAGCCTAGAGCCGGGTGAGCGTTTAGCACAATATGTTTTAGTGCCAGTTGTACAAGCTCAGTTTGATATTGTGGATGAGTTTGAAGCCACTGAACGAGGAGCAGGCGGTTTTGGTCATACAGGTAAAAACTAATCAGCGCAAGACTTTTGATCCAGTGTGTTGACAAGTAAATGCCTACAATCAAGTAGCGAATAAAAAAACCATCCTCGTGATGGTTTTTATTTATATCATTTAATTTAAATTTTTAATTTATTCAAATTCAAATCGATATTTAGAATATTTTGGATCTTATCGGGATTTTTAATTCTGATGAATTTACTTGGTTTATATTTTAGAGGTGAGGGTAAAGAATAATTAGAATTTTGTATATTGGTTTAAATTTGATCGATTTACTATATTTATACACATTAGAAAAATGAATTAAAAATGTTTGAAAAGTAAAATATTTAAAACTAAGGGATGATTTGATAATTTTTTTAATATAAAATATTGATTTAATTTTAAAAATAATTTAGCGGATAAATGTTATTGTAATTTTTAGATCAGTATTTAAATATTATTAATTGATTATTAACTAAAATTGTTATAAAAAAGTTACACTTTTTTACAGGATTTTATCCTTTAATTAAAAGCTTAAATTCTCATGAGAATTTTAGATTTTTTAATTAATAAAGATGTAATTAGAAGAACATAGTATGGGTTCACTGTTTAATCACTTTCCGCAACATATTTTTCGTGCATATGATATTCGCGGGAAAATATCGCTATTAAATGCTGATTTAGTTCAGTCGATTGCTTACGGCTTAGTAAAACAATATTTAGATGCAGGTCAAAAGAGCCTTGCTATTGGCTATGATGCGCGTTTAACCAGTCCAACCTATGCAACAATAATTCAAAAAGTCTGCCATGATGCTGGCCTTGAAGCGGAAATTATTGGCTGCTGCTCAAGCCCGATGTTGTATTTTATTGCGGGACAATTTCAAGGCAATGGCATTATGGTGACGGCGAGCCATAATCCAAAATCAGATAATGGTATCAAGTGGATTATCAAAGGTGAGCCACCTTGCCCGGAGATGATTCAACACGTCGCAGTCGAAGCACGAAATTGTTTTTCATCGGAACGTGTACATTTGATGACTGAACTTGAGCCACACGAAATCAAGCCTGAATATTGTTTGGCCTATCAGAAATTTATTTTAGATGACATTCATTTACAGCAACCACTTAAAGTTGTGATCGATGGCATGCATGGTTCAGCTGGGCATTGTGCAGCCTTATTATTAAATAAATTAGGCTGTGAAGTTTTGGCATTACGTTGCCAAGCTGATGGACATTTCCCTGATCATGCTCCAGATCCATCACAGCTCAAACATTTAACCCATCTCCGCCAAGCTATAAAGCAACAACAAGCCGATATTGGCATTGCTTTAGATGGTGATGGTGATCGTTTAGTGCTGATTGATGAAACTGGCAAAGTGGTTTCTGCAGATCGATTATTGTGTTTATTTGCTGAAATTTGTTTGACTCAAAAACCACATGCAGAAATGGTATTTGATGTGAAATGTTCAACAATGATTCGCGATACTGTGTGTGATTTAGATGCGCAGCCTGTCATGATTCGAACGGGCAGTAGTTTCTTGCGAAAATATATTTCCCAATCTAAAGGCAAAGCGGTTTTTGGTGGTGAATACGCAGGGCATTATGTTTTTAATGACGGTCGTGGTGGTGGCTACGACGACGGTCTATATGCTGCCTTAAGGGTCTTAGAATATATTCAAACTCAGGGGCTGACATTGTCAGAAGCTTTGGCGAAATATCCGGAGCGCTTTAGTACCGAAGATTTATATGTCAGTACGCATCAGCATGATCCAGCGGAAGTTTTAAAGCAGGTTGAAGCTAATTTTGCGCGAATTCCGGCACAAATCAGTAAAATTGATGGAATACGCCTTGATTTTGATGATGGATTTGGCATCATTCGAGCATCGAATACAGGTGAGTATTTCACTTTACGCTTTGATGCCAACTCATCAGAACGCTTAAAAGAAATACGAGATCTGTTTGTTTCCATGTTAGTTGAGCACTATCCAGACATTGCTCATGACATTCCAGATGCTCAATAAGGAGAGGCAAATGCCACATCAACATACTGGCATCGACAAAGCACAAATCCTGACGGAAGCTTTGCCGTATATTCAACGTTTTGCGGGTAAGACGCTGGTAGTGAAGTATGGTGGTAATGCCATGACCGATCCTGAGCTTGAGAGCTCATTTGCACGTGATATCGTATTGCTGAAAACGGTTGGTCTAAACCCGATTGTGGTACATGGCGGTGGTCCACAAGTGGATTCATTCCTTAAACAATTAGGCCGTGAGTCTGATCGTATTGACGGTATGCGCGTGACTGATCCTGCAACGATGGAAGTTGTCGAGATGGTCTTGGGCGGCAGCGTGAACAAATCGATTGTGAACTTAATCAATAAACACGGTGGCCGTGCCATTGGTTTAACGGGTAAAGATGGTAATTTGATCCGTGCGCAAAAATTATTGATGGAAAAAACAGCCGAAGATGGTTCAGTAAAACAGATTGATTTAGGTCTCGTTGGCGAAGTGGTTGGTGTGAAAACTGACGTACTTGAAATGTTTACCCAAAGCGATTTTATTCCTGTGATTGCACCATTAGGTGTAGACGAAGACGGCAACACCTATAACATCAATGCTGACTTGGTTGCAGGTAAAGTGGCGGAAGCATTGGGTGCGGAAAAGCTAATTCTATTGACCAATATCACGGGCGTTTTAGACGAAAATAAAAATCTGCTGACTGGATTAACCACCCAAGAAGTCGATCGTTTGATTGAAACTGGCGTGATTTACGGCGGCATGATTCCGAAAGTTGGCTGTGCATTAGATGCAGTCAAAGGTGGCGTAATCAGCGCGCATATTGTTGATGGTCGTGTACCTCATGCAACATTACTTGAAATTTTTACGGATCATGGTGTGGGTACATTAATCACCAATCGAACCAATGTGAAAAAAGCTTAAGATACTTAGCATTTTTTGATATAAAAAAGCCTCTTTTGAGGCTTTTTTATTATTTATCAGTTGGCTAAGTGAGATTTGTAAAGATCAAATAATGTATTTGCCTTGTTGGATTATAAAAACTCTTATAATGGCGCCGATTTTAGATTTACAACAACTAAAACTGTCATGCACAATAGAGAAATCATAGATTTACTGCTGAAATGATCAATATGTGCCAGCTGCTCGGAATGAATTGTGCGACTCCCACCGATATTACTTTTTCGTTTCGGGGATTTTCGCAGCGAGCAGGAATTACCTCAGATCATTGTGATGGCTTTGGTATCGCTTTTTTTGAAGATAAAGCATGTCGTTTATTTGTCGACAATCAATCTGCTGTAGAGTCTCCGATTGCTGAGCTGATCCGAAACTACCCGATTAAATCTCGCAATGTGATTGCACACATTCGTAAAGCGACGCAAGGCAAAATTAATCTTGAAAACTCACATCCATTTAGTCGTGAATTGTGGGGCAGACAGTGGATTTTTGCGCATAATGGCGACCTGCATGGCTTTCAGCCTGAGCTCACAGGGCGCTTCAGCCCCGTCGGCAATACCGACAGTGAATTGGCCTTTTGCTATATGCTCGAGCAAATGGTGAAACGTTTTGGTTATACCGAACCTACACTCGATCAGGTGTTTGATCTGTTATTAGAAATTTCTCCTAAAATTGCAGAACATGGCACCTTTAATTTTTGTTTGTCGAATGGGCAGGCGCTATTTAGTTATGCGATTACCAAGCTGCATTGGCTGGTTCGAGAGTTTCCATTTCAGCCTGCACAGTTGATTGATATTGATGTTGAAGTCGATTTTAGTGAAGTCACTACGCCTGAAGACCGTGTTGCCGTGATTACCACTGAACCCTTAACACAAAATGAAGTTTGGACAGCATTTGAGCCGGGTGAAATGATTTTATTTCAACATGGTCGTCCAATACGTGCTGCAAAGACGGTTGTTGAACGTTTAGAACGTGAGCGGCTAGACCCATCTTTAAAACGTGTCACACGTGCAGATCAGTATTAATTTTGAATGAAAGATATTCATTATAAAAATGAATATCTTACACTTTATTGAATTAAGGGTATTTTCTAAGATATTGAATTGATTAAAAAATATCTTAGCTTTATGCTCGGGATTAAATAAATTAACATAATAAAAACAATTGATTACAATATAAATGGCAGTATTTCAATTAAAACCAACCTTTTTACTTCATTTTTATTTAAGTTCTTTAATTATATGATGAAATTTACGTGATAAGTCCTTCATATTTATAGGTGGTCGTAATGAAAATGAAATGGGTTCCAGAATACAATACTGGTATCGATGTGATTGACGATCAACACAAACGGATTCTTGACTACATCAATGAAATTGATGGCATTGACGCAAATACAGATCGTGATCGTGTAAAACAAATTCTGGAAAACATTATTGATTACACGCAATCACATTTTACCTTCGAAGAATCTTTACAAGAAGAAGCGGGTTATAAATATCGTGTGCCACATAAACGCGTACATGATTTATTTATTAAAAAAATTGAATCTTACCGTGACCGTTTTGAAATGGGGCATGCGATTGAAAATGAATTACATGAAGTGCTTTCAAAATGGCTGATTAACCATATTCAGCACGATGATGCTGATTATGTCGGTGCGGTTAAAGAAAATATGATGGGTATCATCAAAGAAAAAGAAAAGAAAAAAGGCAAAAATTGGTTTGCACGTTTCTTTTCATAACCTCAAAAAATGAAATAAAAACAATTAAATTCTAATAATATCATTTGCGCAGCAAATCACCTTTAAGGTGATTTGCTTTTTGTTTTTGATTTTCAAGGCACAGCAAGGCAAAATAGCGCTAGAATTTTCAAAGGAATTTGTCATGCAGGACAATGCGATGTCGAAATGGTTATCGCCACTGATGGCGTTCTGTTTATCTTTTATCATTATTGCAACTTTAGCACCGGTAACAGGTATTCAAATTGAACGTCAGCTAGATTTCTGGCTGTTGTGGCTAGGTACAATGCTTATTTTAGCTTTACCGCTATGTTATTTGGAAATTGCTTTAGCAAAACGTTCAAAAATTACAGCAGTTCAAGCACTGTCTTCGCTAACACGTGATGCGGATGCTTCACCCAAATGGCGTATAGTCGGTTGGCTTGCCGTAGTATTTATTCCATTTTTAGCAGGTGCCATGCTTTCAGCCGCGTCGCAATATGTGGCAATTTTTACAGCTAATGGCTTTGCCTATAGCATTATTTTGGCTGTCCTTGCGGTCATTGCATTTGCATTGTCGTTTGTACCACGCCAATTTTTAGTGATTTTGACCGCTATTGGTGTGATTGCTGCAGTAGTTTTAGCGAATGTTATGGGAACTGCCTTACCAGAGTGGAAAATGACTGCGCTCGAATTTAGTGAGTGGGGCAATGCAACTGTCTTGGCGCTCGTAGCAAGTGGTTTGGGGATGGGCTTGTATTGGCAGTCAAGTTTACCAGCCGTGAAGCAACAAGAGATTGCAAGCAAAACGGTATTTCCGATTTGGATCGCTCAACTTTTGGCAGTGGTTGCTTTTGCCTTTTTCGCAGCAAAAGCACAAGTATCTGCTTTAGCACTGGTTGTGGGTTTAGTCGCAGCTTCAGCATTGCTGATTCAAATGGCACGTGAACAATTACAACAACGCCAATTGGCCATAGTGGTGCAATGGGCGATTTTATTGGTTGCGGTTTTTGTATGGGCACTGAGCACTGTTGTTCCAGTATTTAATATTGCCTTGTTGATTTGGGGCTTAATTATTTGTCTGATTTATGCGATTTTCGCAGGTTGGATTATGAAGATTAGTCATCTACGTAAGTCAATGAACTTCAGTCATGAAACCTTTTATAATATTTGGCGTATTGCTGTACGTATCGTAGTGCCCTTGTCAATAATATTGGCATTGGTGGCTGTGATTGGGCAGTTATTCTAATGACAGCTCAGTTACAAGTGTGGGTGGCTTATGCGAGCGTGGAACAGCAGATATTAATTCCTCTAATCTTTAATCCCGGTATGACGGTTGAAGATGCTATTGTGCAAAGTGGCATTCGAAAACAAGTAGATTTACCAGAAGTATTAACACTAGGAATCTTCGGGGCGCGTGTAAGCGATTCATCTCAGTTACTTGAAGCAGGTGATCGTGTCGAAATCTATCGTGCATTAACCATTAATCCGAAAGATATTCGTCGTAATCGCGCCAAGAAAAATCCCGTCGGCCGTTATTGTCGAGGCAATCGTTTCAAGCAATTGTACTTATAAAAAAAACCCCTAAATTTAGGGGTTTATTTTTATCTTAAAGCGACTATAGTGGTGGCGCAGTTAAAATCGCTTCTTTAGAACCTGGTAAGCCCGGTTGAGACTCTGGAATGGTTTCTAAGCCTTCAATTTTTTGAACGATACCGTTTTGGTCAAAGAAGATTTTTAAGTGTTGACCATGTGCAGCAGGAATCTTGGCTTTTTTAGCATATGTTCCTGGGGTATACTTATAAATGTAGTCCCAACGTAACGGATTCATTGGATCGGCAACAGTTGGACTACCTAGCAAAAAGCGAACTTGTTGGTGGCTCATTCCCACTTGAATTTTAGCCGCTTGTGCTTGAGTTAAAGGTGTACCTTGTGGAATATCAACTTTATAAACGCCCAAGGTTGAACAGCCTACGAGCAATGAAGTGACGAATAACGTCAGCATGATTTTTTGCATTTTGCTAAACTATCCCAAATTAATTATGATGCATTTGATCCAAGGATAGATCATACTGCATCTACACTTTGTTGCATATTCCAACTTTAATTTTGTTGAGAGACCTTTTTTCATGCCTATTTCAAATCAAGATTTACGTAAAGCTGGACTTAAAGTTACACTTCCACGAATTAAAATATTGGAATTGCTTGAAAATTCAAGACAACATCACTTAAGCGCAGAAGATATTTATAAGACTTTACTTGAACAGGGTGAAGATGTGGGTTTAGCAACTGTGTATCGCGTGTTAACACAGTTTGAAGCTGCAGGTATTATTCAACGCCATCATTTTGAAAACAATCATTCTGTTTTTGAGATTATGCAAGAAGATCACCATGACCATATTGTGTGTCAAAACTGCAATAAAGTGGTGGAATTTACTAATGATGTGATTGAGCATGAGCAACATCAAGTGGCAGAAAAATTTGGTTTCCAACTTACAGGTCACTCATTAAATCTTTATGGCTATTGTGATGCGCCTGAATGCCAAGAAGCATATCGTAAAAAATAATCCGATGCGGATGAGAATGAATAAAAAACAGACTTCATGTGAAGTCTGTTTTTTATTTCCGAAAGCGTTTAAGCAAAATTAATGTTGACCATCAAAGGTAATATTTGAATTTGCACGCAGTAAATGCTCACCGCCTTCTTCAGACAATTTAATTTGTAGACGCAGGTCGTTCGGTGAGTCGGCATGTTTGAGCGCATCTTTGTAGCTAATTTGCTTGGCTTTATAAAGGTCATATAAGGCTTGGTCAAAGGTTTGCATACCTAGTTCACGAGAACGCTTCATCAGGTCTTTAATTTCATGCACTTCACCCTTACGGATTAAGTCTGAAATTAAAGGTGAGTTGATCAAAATCTCAATGGCAGCACGACGTGAATTACCATCAATGGTTGGAATCAACTGCTGCGCAACCATTGCTTTTAAGTTCAAAGACAAGTCCATGAACAGTTGACTATGACGATCCGCTTCAAAGAAGTGAATGATACGGTCGATGGCCTGGTTGGCGTTGTTGGCATGCAGAGTAGCAAAAACCAAGTGACCGGTTTCAGCAAAGGCAATCGCATAGTCCATGGTTTCACGTGAACGAATCTCACCAATCAGAATCACGTCAGGTGCCTGACGTAGCGTATTCTTTAAGGCAATTTCGAAAGAGTCAGTATCAATACCCACTTCACGTTGGGTAATGATACAGCCTCGGTGTTGGTGCACAAATTCAATCGGGTCTTCAATCGTAATGATATGACCTTTGCTATTTTCATTACGATAGCCAATCAAAGATGCCAAAGAGGTTGATTTACCTGTACCCGTTGCACCTACGAAAATGATAATTCCACGCTTGGTCATCGCTAATTCTTTTAAAATGGGTGGTAATTTCAACTCATCCATCGTTGGAATAACGGTTTCGATACGACGCAGCACCATACCTGGCTGGTCACGTTGTTGAAAGGCGCTGACACGAAAACGAGCAGATTTACTGGTATTGCTAATGGCAAAGTTACATTCACGCGTATCGGCAAATTCCTTACGCTGTTTGTCAGACATAATCGAATGTAAGATTTGACCGACAGTCGGGCCCGGTAACTTAGTCGAGCCAATTGGCAAAATTTGCCCATTGATCTTAATCGAGGGTTCAACATCGGCTGTAATAAACAAATCCGATGCTTTTTTCTCCACCATATAATCAAGTAAGCCGTTAAAATCCATAACGATCGCCCCAAAAAAATAAAAAAATTACAAGAAAGATTCGGGTTGTTTCGCTGCAGTCCGTGCAGTTTGCGTACTAATAATGCCTTTTGCGACAAGGTTTTTTAAGCTTTGATCGAGTGTGGTCATACCGTAGTTGGCACCCGTTTGAATCGCTGAATACATTTGCGCGACTTTGTTTTCACGAATCAAGTTACGGATCGCAGGAATACCGATCATGATTTCATGCGCAGCCACACGACCGCCACCATTTTTCTTGAGTAGGGTTTGTGAAATTACGGCTTGAAGTGATTCAGATAACATGGCACGAACCATGTCTTTTTCTTCAGCAGGGAATACGTCAATCACACGGTCAATGGTTTTTGCGGCAGAGGTTGTATGGAGTGTACCGAAGACCAAGTGACCGGTTTCAGCAGCTGTCAGCGCCAAACGAATGGTTTCAAGGTCACGCATCTCACCGACTAAGATAATATCCGGGTCTTCACGCAGTGCGGAACGAAGTGCTTCGTTAAAGCCGTGCGTATCACGGTGTACTTCACGTTGGTTGACCAAGCATTTTTTTGATTCGTGTACAAATTCGATCGGGTCTTCGACCGTTAAAATATGGTCATAACGGTTGTCGTTGATGTAATCAACCATCGCAGCAAGCGTGGTTGATTTACCCGAACCTGTTGGACCGGTCACCAATACGATGCCACGTGGATATTCACAAATATCTTTAAAGATTTGGCCCATGCCAAGATCTTCAATGGTTAGTACTTTTGAAGGAATGGTACGGAATACGGCACCAGCACCACGGTTTTGGTTAAATGCGTTCACACGGAAACGAGCCACACCAGGTACTTCAAATGAAAAGTCAGTTTCTAATTTTTCTTCGTAATCACGACGCTGTTTATCGTTCATGATGTCGTAAACCAATTTGTGCACTTCTTTATGTTCAAGAGCAGGAAGGTTGATACGACGAACTTCACCATCCACACGAATCATTGGTGGCATACCAGAAGATAAATGTAAATCCGAAGCGTTATTTTTGGCAGCAAAGGCCAATAGTTCTGTAATGTCCATAAAATCCCCGAGATAAAAATTAAATCTTAATTATTTTGATAGAATAATAAGGCTTTCCCACAGCTTAACCAACACTTAGTTGCAGGGCAATGCAAAAAAAGATGAATGAAATGAGAACCCCGTCAATGAATAAACTTCAAGAAGCACGAAATCAAGTCTTGCAGCAAATTGAGCAGGCTTGCCAACTTGCGGGTCGACCACAGCAATCGGTTGAATTGTTGGCTGTATCTAAGACGCATCCTGCTGAAATGCTAAGAGAAATGTATGCAACGGGGCAACGCTCATTTGGTGAAAATTATCTGCAAGAAGCGCTTGAAAAAATTGAGGCTTTGGCAGATTTAGAGATTGATTGGCATTTCATTGGTCATGTACAGCGCAATAAAACCAAACATTTGGCTTCAAACTTTGCTTGGGTGCATGGGGTAGACCGTTTGATTATTGCGGAGCGTTTATCAAGCCAGCGAGAAGCGACGCAAGCACCTTTGAATATTTGCCTACAAGTCAATATTGATGCGCAAGATACGAAGGATGGCTGTCAGCCGAATGAAGTAGCAGGTTTGGTCGCACAGATTTCTACGCTACCGAATTTACGCTTACGTGGACTGATGGTGATTCCTGCTCCAAACAATCCGCAAGCGTTTGCTGATGCCAAAATGCTCTTTGAACACGTCAAAGCACAGCATGCGAAACCTGAAGATTGGGATACATTAAGTATGGGGATGTCAGGCGATATGACTGATGCGATTGCTGCGGGTTCAACGATGGTTCGCGTGGGGACAGCATTGTTTGGCGCACGTGATTATTCAAAATAGGACAGAAGATTCAGCCTGCTTTCAAAAACTAGGCTTATAAAGTGTAAGCACAGCAGATAAATTTTCACAATAGATGAAACCTATGGGTTCAAAGTGAGCCTTTTAATTTGAACTTTCCATTAAAGTTGAGTACAAAATAATCAGGATGTTTTTGATATTGAAGTAATTCACACTTGGACAAATAGGGAAGTTCATGACGGCATATTATCAGTTGATTCAACGCGACGTAGATGCGCAAGGCTGTGTCACGGCACATTACCATTCGACCAATTTAGCACAAGGTGCATGGAATGCACATGAGCAACACATGGCACCAGCTACAGGCATTATTTGTGCTGAATTAGACCGTTTTTCACCACGTCATGATATGCGTATCGGGCGCATTAGCCTCGATATTTTGGGCTTAATTCCTGCTGGCGAGTTTGAAATAATCACGCAAGTGATTCGTCCGGGAAAAACCATTGAACTGATTGAATCTGAAATGCGGGCTCAGGGCAAAACCTGCATTGTGGCACGCACTTGGCGCATGATGACGCAAAATAGCCAGTCCGTGAAAGGTTTGGAGGATGCTGATGTGACTGGGCCAGAAACTGCGCCGATTTGGGACGGTATCCGTCAGTGGCCGGGGGGATATATTCAGTCGATTGAAGCAAGAAGCCATGGGCGCCGTGCAGGTCAAGGCATTGTGTGGCTGAGAACACAGCATGACATGGTTGAAGGTGAGCCGACTGCTGATTTTGTCCGTTTAATGGGCATGGTTGATACCGCCAATGGTATTGTTCCGCGTCAGGATTGGCCATTTGGCTGGGGCTTTCCAAATCTGGATCTACAAATCCATTTGCACCGTTTACCACAGGGACAGTGGTTAGGTCTGGAAACCGTGCAGCAGTATGGAGCGGATGGTGTTGGTTTGAGTAGTTCTGTATTGCATGATGTCCATGGCCCATTTGGGCGTAGTGAACAGATTTTAACGCTACGTCCACTCGGGACGTAATGATCTAGAGAATCAAAAATTATAAAGCCTGCTTTAAGCAGGCTTTTTTTAAGATACGATTTGGATGGTGCTTGCACCTGCTCCGACAGGATTGACTTGAATTTGCACAGGGATTCGTTCGTGCATTTCTTGAATGTGAGAAATTAGCACGACTTTACGCCCTTGGTTTTGTAGCTGATCCAGAGCATTCATCACCATGTGCAGACTTGAAGCGTCTAGCGTACCAAATCCTTCGTCAATAAATAGGCTTTCAATTTTTGTTGTACCTGATGCCATGCTCGCAATGGCTAAGGATAAAGCGAGTGCTGTTAAGAACGACTCACCACCTGAAAGCGAAGAGACAGAGCGAGTTTCGCCATCCATGTCATGATCGATAATGGCTAGACTTAAGGAATTTTCAAGGCGCTTTAAGGTATAGCGCTGTGAAAGTATCGCCAATTGCTGGTTAGCATACTCGATTAAAATATCAAGGTTATATTGCTGCGCCAAATCACGGAACTTCTTGCCCGTTGCATCGCCCATTAAGCTCGAAATTTTATTCCAACGATGTTCTTCAGATTGGATCTGTTGAATCTGATCGGCAAATTGTTTTTGTTTGCTGAGGTTAGAAAAATGAACATCTAACTTACTTTTAAGTTGATCTCTAAGTTCTTGCTGTTCTGCAAGGGCTTTAAGATTTAGTGCAATGACACGCTCGATTTGTAAAATTTGTATTTCAGGCTGTGTTTTTAAATGCTGTTTCAACGTTTCTTGAATAGCCTGAATACCTGCTTGAGCATCTGAATAGGCACGTTCTGCATTTAAAACACGCTGTTTAAGCTGCTGTTCTTGTTCATATGAAATTGCACTAAGTTGCGCTAACAGCGTTTCACTAAATTCTGAATTTTGGCTCATCCATTGTTGAAGCGTATTTTCAACATGCCTCATTTGAGTGACTAATTGTGTTTGCTGGGTGAGGTATTCTTTTAAGCGACTTTGACTGGTTTCAAAGGCTTGACGTACTTGATCGAATGTTTGACGAGCCTGATTGAATCTCGTCTGTAACAGTTGTCTGTTTTGGTCAAAATCATTTAACCAATCATGTGGTTTTTCAACTTGTGTTTGGGTCATCTCAAAAATAGTTTGAATCGCAATATCACTATTTTTTTTGCCCTCAATTGTTAAATTTTCAATTAGATTTTGAGCCGTTTGAATTTTTTCCTGACTAAATTTAATTTGTTGCTGATAGTGCTCAAGCTGTTGTGAAGTTTGATTATATTGAGTATTTAACTCGTGGCGTTGCTTTAAGTAATTTTGACGTTGTTGTAGTGTGTGATAAATCTGTTCAGCCGCGCTTAAAGTCGACTGTTCCCATAATTTTTTTTCTACGTCATTCAACACAATGAGAATATGCTGAATATTGATTTCAGCTTGTTGCACACTGGATAAGTGCTGTGTGGTTTGTTGAATTGAAGTTATGAGTGCATGACTTTGTTTTTGAGCATTTTCATGTGAAATTAAGGCATCTTCAGTTTGTTTTTGCGCTTGTTGTGATTCATTGATTCTTGTCTGAATCAGTTGCGCCAAGGCTTCATGCTGATGTGAAAAATCAAAAGAAATATTTAGAATATTTAATTGTTGTTGAAGCGCATTTTTTGCCTGATCAAGTTGTATTTTTAAGGTCGCTAGCTGTTGCGCATTGGCATCCATTAACGCGGTTTGCTGAGTGGAGGTGGTTTGTAATTTTTGCCAAGCTTCGAAAGCCACTTTTTCCAATGCAAGTGCTTGTTGTTCTTGTTGCGTTTGTAGTTTCAGTAATTCATCAGAAAAAGCTTCTTTTTCTGAATAAGGATGATGGGTACTTCCACAGACTAAACACGCTTCGCCATCGACCAAATCTGCACGCAATTTTTCAATATTTTCCGTATTCAGTAAGCGCTGTTGTTGCAACATGTGTTGCAGTTTTTCACGCTCATTTTTCTGCGTTTGATAGGTAAGTTCGGCCGTTTTTAGCTGCGTATGACTTTGTTTAATTTGCTGAGCTAGTGTACGTTTCACCGTCATGAGATTGTTGTTTTCAGCATCAATATTTTGGAAGCTTTGCCATTGTTGCTGAACAACATTGAGCTGATTTAATTTTTGTAAAAGCTGGTCACGTTCGTAACGTAGTGATGAAATTTTCTGATTGAGCGCATCTTCTTGCCCAAATGTTTGCGTTAATTTTTCAAGTTGTTTTTGTTGTGTCTGTAATTGTGTATTGGCTTGTTGCACATTGCCATAATTTTTTTCAAATTGTGCATAACTTTGAATAAATCGTTGAGTCTGTGTGATATGCGCTGAAAGTGCATCATCGAGTGAGGCAAAGTGATTTGAACTTTCTAGCTGTGCCGTGTGTTGAGCAATATTGGTTTGCAGTTGCTCAAGCTGTTCCTTCATCTGTTTTTCATTGTTGATATGCGGAACAAGTTGGTTTTCAATCTCTTTAAAATCACCTTGCGCTTTGCGTAATTGATCTACCAATACAAGACGTTCAGCAATCCGGTCACGCACCAGTTTAATTTTGTCTTGATGTTGAATCTCAAATTGATGCTGTTGTTTTTGTTCTGTATCTATTTTTTCAAAGATGGTTTTTTCAGCATTGAATTGTTGTTCAATCTCTGAAAAATGCTGTTGTGCATGTGTCAATTGCGGCTGTAATTGTGCAATTTCAAGCTTGATATTTTTTTGTTGAATTACACTTGGGCGTATAGATGAAAAGCGTTCAAGTTGTTGCAGTTGTAGCTTTTCAGGCGCAAGTGCATCAAGTTGTTGTTGCTGATTTTGTAGTTGTTGCTGACGTGCTTGCACATCAGTTTCGTATTTTTGCTTTTGTTCATACCACTGTTGATTTTTTTCGAACGCTGATTTTTCTATTTCCAGCTTTTTATATTCTGTAGAAACCGTATTGAATTGATTCGTGGTTGTTATTAGATCTTCATCAGACAATATTTCAATATGTCCTAAAACATTTTCCAGCTCTTTACGCTGATTGGCAATTTGTTTAGTTTTTTCAAAGGCCAATTGACCAATTTTTCCGAAAATACTGGAATTGGTCAGATATTCCAATAGCTCGCCACGTTCATTATCACGCGCTTTTAAAAAAGCGGTCACTTCTGACTGAGCCAGTAAAACAGCACGAGTAAATTGCTCAAAACTGAGTTGAGTAATGCGTAAAATTTGGCTCTCAACCGCTTTAGTTTTATCTGCAACGACACTGCCATCCGTTAAGCATTTCAGTGAACGCTGTACGCTTTGCAATTTGCCATTTGGGTTTTCACGGGCACGTTTAATTTCCCAACGCGCTGAATAGACTTTTTGGTCTTGGGCAACAAAGCTGAGCTCGGCAAAGCCTTGACCTGTGCCACGGCGTAATACGGTTTGCGGTGAGTTGGTTGGCAACTCTGAACCATCGATATCGATCAGTTTACCATCGCTGTCTTTTAAACGTGGCACACGATTAAACAGCGCCAAACACATGGCATCTAAAATGGTTGATTTACCTGCACCAGTTTTGCCAATAATTGCTACTAAGCCTGCACTGGCTAAAGGCTCAGATTCAAAATCAATAAAATGTTCACCCGCTAAAGATGCCAAGTTTTTAATACGTATAGATAAAATTTTCATGGCAATTCCTTAAGCATTCACATCATCTTCAAGTGATTTTTGTGCTTCATCGACCAAACTTAAAAAATCTTTCATTACGGTGTCATCAGCACCATAGCCTTGTTTTTCCCAAAGGTTTTGGAATAATTTTTCAGGCGTAGGTGGATCAAGGTTGATTGCGGCTTGTTGCTGATTATTTTGATCTGAGTTTAAATAACGGCGGCTGATGCGCACCAACCGATAACGGTTCGGCGCTAAAGCCTCTTCAAACTGCTGTCTTAAATTAGGTGCAGGCGGGGTGTCGGTATGGTATTCAATTTCGACATATTCACGCTGATCAATATCTTCAATTTCACCGCTCGCCAAAGCAGATAATTGTGCCAAAACTTCTGGAATTGTGCCTTTGATGCGATGCAATTGCACACTGCGCGGAATTGCTAAGGACCCCATTTGAAAGCGTGATTCATCTGTTTGAGTTGGATCAATACTGATCTCAAGCACTTGGTGCTTATAATTAATTTCACTAAATGACAGGGGAATCGGTGAGCCGCTATAACGGATATGGGTCTGTGCGACTTTTTGCGGTTTATGCAAATGCCCAAGTGCGACATAGTCAATTACATCATCAAATAGGGCAGTCGAAAGCGCTTCTTCATTGCCAATAATAATCGGGCGCTCTGAGTCCGACGTTTCACCGCCTTGCATGTGGGCATGTGACATTAAAATTAAGGCTTGATCTGAAGTTTTACGTGCTTTGGCTTCCGCAATTAATTGCTGATGCACATAGGTAATAGCGTTTTGGCTATTGGTGGTTTGATCATTGAATCCGGTGATCTCGGCAGCCCGTAAAAAAGGTAAGGTTAGACACCATGCCACAATATTTTTGTGTTCATCATAAATAGGCACGAGTAATCGGTCTAAATCGAGCTGACCTTCAGTATTTTTATGGACCACGCCAACAGCTTTGGCATGGTATTTTTCTAATAATGGCTCAACTTGTTCAATACGGTAACCTGAGTCATGATTGCCTGCGATCATCAGGGTTTGCATGTGCGGGGCACGCACATGCGCATCGGCTAAAAATTGATAGAGCTGTTTTTGCGCTTTGGAAGCTGGGTTGATGACATCAAAAATATCGCCAGCTATCAGCAGGGCATGCGGCTGCTTTTGTTCTATTTGTTCGAGTAACCAATGAAGAAACTGTTCGTGTTCGTAGTCACGTGAGTGGTTATAGAAGAATTGTCCTAAATGCCAATCAGAAGTATGAAAAAAACGAACAGTCATGCAAGCCCCCAAAAATCAAAAAAATTGATTGGGGTCTAAAGTATCACAGATGTTCACATTTTCGAGGGTGATTAATCATTCATACGTCAAACTAAGTCGTTCTCGACAGTTACAAGGTCATCAATCTAAGCTGTTACTGTGCATTTGAATCGACTTGTACGAGGCCAAAGGTATTGTGGTCTGGGTCTAAGAAATAGCCTTGCCAACATTGACCAGGAATCGCAAATTTTTCCATGGCAATTTGACCACCCTGCGCCAAAATTTTCTCAGCGATATGGTCGAAATCTTCAACTTCAAAACTACAGGTAAATGCATTGGTGCCGCAGTGCGTTGGTGGAGTCTGAGCAGGGCGCTCTAAGAGGCCACCATGAATGCCTTGAGTTTCAATACGGAAGTATTGAATCGGTAGCCCTTCAACTGGGATAAATGACCAACCGAAAACCGCAGAATAAAAGGCCACTTCACGCTTTGGATCGGAGCTTTGAATTTCAAAATAGCAGAGCTGGTTCATTGTTATTACTCTTTGTTTGATGGATTGCACATTTCAAATAGCAGAGATTTGAAATTAGGCTAAAAAATACCAAGAACTAGGAATATAAAATGTTGTTCTAATCCTGTATATAGATCAATTGTTGTACAGCAGGTGTATTACCTGCATTTGGGGTAGCAGGAGATGCAACATGCCAAATAATCCTTTTGATGAAGAAAAACTTGCAAATAGTATGGTGTATAAGACTTTATTAGAGTCTACATTAGCCATTCCTTGGTGTATTGATTGGGACAGTAAAACATTCAGCTATATTGGACCGCAAATTGAAAAGTTGCTCGGTTGGAAGCAAAATACTTGGCGCACCGTTCAGGACTGGGCATCACGTATGCATGAGGAAGACCGTGATTTTGTGCTGAATTATTGTGTTTCGCAGTCGATGGCTGGTATAGATCATGAGGCAGATTATCGCGCACTTAAAGAGGATGGTTCATATCTTTGGATACGTGATGTTGTGCATGTCGTGCGTAAACCAAATGGTGATGTAGATTGCCTCGTAGGATTTATGTTTGATATTTCCGAACGTAAAAAACAAGAAGAACAGTTACAAAAATTGCAACGTCAGCTCGAAGAATATTCATATAAAGATGGCTTAACCGGTATTGCCAATCGACGTTTGTTTGATGACTTTTATCAACGCGAATGGTTGAACGCGATACGCACACAAAAGCCACTGAGTTTAATTCTGATCGATTTAGATTATTTTAAACAATACAACGACTTGAATGGTCATGTGATTGGGGATACCTGTCTGCGTCAAATTGCGAAAAGTTTGGAATCTTGTTGTACACGACCTCGTGATTTAGTCGCGCGTTTTGGTGGTGAGGAATTTGCTTGGATTTTACCAGAAACCAATGAGGCAGCAGCAGCAGTGATGGCCGATAGAATTATGGAGGCCGTGCGTGCTGCACGATTACCGCATAAAGCTTCAGCGGTGTCTGAACTCGTCACACTCAGCATGGGGGTAAAAACCATTATTCCATCAGATCTAGATAATCGAATGCAATTTTTGGATCAGGTCGATAAAAACCTCTATGTAGCGAAAAGACAGGGGCGTAATCGCTATTGTGCTGCATAACATGGCTTTGCTGTTGTGACTTATTTTAAAGTTGCAGCAAGTTTTTAGTCAGTCGATATTTTTATCGGCTGATTTTTTTTGGGTGTAGAATATAAAAATAAAATTCGATGCTAAATGCATGAGGCACAAAATAAAAGACCGACGATTCGAGTGATGATGAAATCGTCGGTCAAAAAATCGATTTTAAATTTAAGTGATGGCTGCTGTTCATACTTAAATTCAAAATGAAGCTTATTGCTTTTAAAAAGGTCACCGAAACATTGTGGATGCCGTCCAAATCATCGGTTGCTACAGACCTTGTACCCTATATAACGTAGCCGTTTACAGATTGGTTGACATGAAAATGAAAAAAAATGCATTTTTTTTTATACTAGGTGTCAACTTCTTCTTGGGTTAAGGTCATGGTGTCTTTAACACGTTATTTTTTCTTGTTTTTTTTCATTTGTTTAATCATGACCTGTATTTGTGGTGTGATCGCTGCATTATTGCCACAGGGTGTAGGCGGTATTTTAACGGTCGTACCCTATCTGATTGCCATGATCGTGGTGTTATTTCGGTTTTTAAATAAAAATCAGAGAGCACCGACACAGGCGGAACGTAAAAAATTTACCTTAGGTTTTAGCCTGATTTTTTGGTTATATAATTTAGCTTTTGTACTTTTGGGTATCGTAATTTTTTCAAGAAAAGATCCTGAAATTTGGCAAAATTTAATGCTCTATATTCAACATCCTCAGTTTATGAGTTTAATGGTGATCATGTTGTTGCTGATGGCTATCCCTTTGTATTTAATCACCTATTGGTTTTATGGTCCGCAAGCACAGCGGATGGCTGCTCAAAAGTTTGGTGCATAAAGCTTGATCGTTTGGTGATCTTGTTCTATAGATAATAGTATTATTTCATATAGATAAGAACAAATTATGCATCAGCCCACAGTACTGCTGACGGGTGGCAGCGGTTTTATTGGCACACATCTCATCAAGGCACTTTTAGCTGCGGATTATAAAGTGATTGGGCTCAGTCGTAAGGCTGGGCGTATTTCTACATCGCCACATTTAACTTGGGTACAGCAGCTCGATCAAATTCCTCATGACAGAATTGATTATGTGATTAATCTTGCAGGTGAAAGTATCGGCAAAGGTCGCTGGACAGAGACGCGTAAACAGCAATTATTAGAAAGTCGGGTCAAAACCACGGAAGCGCTGTATCAATATTTACGTAAACGTAAAATTTTTCCGAAATGCATTATTTCAGGTTCGGCTGTTGGCTATTATGGTATTGATATTGAAGAACAATGGACAAAAGTGTGCGATGAAAATGCTGCACCACAAGCCATTTTTATGTCAGAGCTATGCCAAAGTTGGGAGCAAGTCACACGCCAATTTCCTGAACAAAATACCATTATCACACGACTAGGTGTGGTCTTGGCTGAAGGTGGCGGGATCTTACCGCAAATGCTGCGACCGATTCAGTTCAATTTGGTTAATAAAATAGGTTCTGGTCGGCAGCCTTTTGTGTGGATACACATACAAGATCTGATCCGAAGTATGCTGTTTTTAATGAAACAAGCAGAGAAAAAACATGCGTTGCTTGAACCCACGCCAATCGAACCGTATATTTTTAATTTAGTTGCACCAGAAAAAACGACGCAGGCTCAGTTTGCGCAGATTGCAGCACGTCAATTAGCCAAAAAGCCGTGGCTCAATGTGCCTGCAACTATCTTTAAAATTTTATTGGGTGAGCAATCGCAATTAATTTTAAATGGTCAATTGGTTCAGCCTGCTGCTTTATTACAGCAAGGCTTTGAGTTTAAATTTCCGACGTTAAAAGAAGCCTTGCAGGATTTATTGGCTTAGTTGAATTTGACGGATTGACCATTATTCGACGCTTAACAATGCATCTTGAAACAGGCGACTCGGACTATAGTGGTCTGCATTGAATGAAGGCGTTTCCCCAGTCATCAGTTCAGCCAATAACTGAGCTGAAGCTGGTCCCATGCATAAACCATTTCTAAAATGCCCAAAATTTGCCCATAGATTGTCGTAATTTGGCATCTGCCCAATATACGGAATCCCTTCAGGGGAAGATGGACGCAGGCCAGCCCAAGATTTCACAATCGGAAAGTTGGCAAGCTCTGGCACCATGTCAAAGCACGATTCTTGAATATGCTGTAAGGTTGCATCTGTGGTCTGAGTATCAAAACCACATTGGCGCATACTTGAGCCGCAAACCACATGACCATCTTGGCGTGGAATCAAGTACATGACTTTATTCATGCACATGGTCGGCAACCAGTTCTGCGGGGTTTTAAAAAGAAGCATTTGTCCCTGCACAGGTTGTACGGGTATCTCAATGTCCAGTTGTTCACTCCACTCGGCTGACCAAGCGCCCGTGGCAATAACGAATTGATCTGCTGTATGTTGCGTACCATCTGCGGTGGTGATGGACTGGATACGATTATCCGAACGGTTTAATTGGTGGATCGGGCAATGTTCATAAATCTGAACTTTAGGATGCTGCTGTAAATAAGTCGTTAAAGACTGCAAAAGTCGCGGATTACGGATGTTGGCTAATTGCGAAAAATAAATGCCATGTGCAAAGCGTGCTGAAATGTGAGGATTAATCTGCTCAATTTGCTCGGATTGTAAATATTCCGCCTGTTGCATTGGGTCTTGGTGCAAACGGGCATAATCTAAACCGATTTCAAAATCATCTTCATCAAAAATCAACATGCCAGTTTCATGAATTTCAAAATCAATCCCAGTCATAGGTTTTAATTTTTCATTCCATTTTTGGTAGCTCTGCTTGCCATAACGTGCGAGCGCATTGACTTCATTGGGATATCGCCAAGGATACATCGGGGAGAGGATGCCACCACCAGCCCAAGATGCGGCAGAACCTGTGCGTTGTTGGTCGAAAATCGTCACCGTACAACCGCGTTCAACGAGTTCCAATGCGCTGAGTAAACCACTAATACCCGCCCCAATAATGGCAATATTCATGTTCTTTTAACCGATGAATGTATGAGTTTGATCTTAACTTCAGCAACGCCGAAGTTTTTCTTCCATGACTGTTTTTTGAATTTTACAGAGATAAAAAAGCCTTCCTGAACGTTACTATTTCAGGAAGGCTTTGCAGGTTATTTCATGTCTTTCAACATGAGTGCTGCATCTTCAGCAAAGTAAGTCCAGATCCCATCTGCACCTGCACGGCGGCAGCTCATAAGCGATTCGATAATCACGTTTTCAGACAGCCAACCATTTTGAATGGCACCTGCCAACATGGCGTATTCGCCACTCACTTGATAGACAAAGGTTGGAACACCGAAATTATCTTTGACTTCACGGACGATATCTAAATACGGCATACCCGGTTTTACAATCACCATGTCGGCGCCTTCTTGGATATCCAGTGCGATTTCATGTAAAGCTTCTGCACGGTTACCGATGTCCATTTGATAGTTATATTTATTGCCACCTTTGAGGTTGCTTGAAGAACCTACCGCATCACGGAATGGCCCGTAAAAGCTAGACGCATATTTTGCAGAATAAGCCATGATGTTGGTATAGATATGGCCATTGGCTTCAAGGGCTTGGCGAATTGCACCGATACGACCATCCATCATGTCACTTGGTGCAACCACATCTGCACCCGCTTCGGCATGGCTGAGCGCTTGTTTAATTAAGCATTCAACGGTTTCATCATTCAGTACATAGCCGGTATCATCAATGATACCGTCTTGACCATGTGTGGTGTATGGGTCGAGAGCACCATCAGTGATGAGAACCATTTCTGGTAGTTCTTTTTTTAATAAGCGGATGGTGCTTTGGACTAAGCCATCTTCATGCCAAGCTGCTTCAGCCGTTAAGCTTTTATCTTCCTGTGGTGTAACTGGGAACAAAGCTAATTTTGAAACACCCAATTCGAGTAAACGTTCTGCCTTTCTTAGTAACAAGTCAGCAGATAGACGCTGTACGTTTGGCATGCTTGGAATGTCTTGAGTTTGTTGCTGGCCTGGCAACACAAATACTGGATAAATGAGATGATCAGTCGTCAGTTGAGTTTCACGCACCATGGCACGAAGCTGGTCATTTTTACGAATGCGACGCATGCGGGTAGCAGGAAAAGCTGGACGATTGAACGTATAGGTCATAACAATCTCATTGATCAGTATTAAACTTTGACTATTGTAGACGCATAATGAGGGTTTGGCGCACCCCGTATTATTTTTTTATTCAATGACAGCGATTCGAGTAGGCTATGACAGATGTAAATAAGAGTTGGACCGGTAATATTGACCTAAACTCGAAGATTGAAATCGATACTTTATTAAATAACATTGCTCAAGCATTTAACAGCTCCCCATTTTTTGTACACAATGCAATGAAAATGACGGTGATCGATGGTCAGATCGAAGCACGTGTGGACATGGCCAGTAATCTAATAGGAAATGTCGCATTCCAAATTTTACATGGTGGTGTTGCGGCAACTTTACTCGACAGTATCGGTGGTATCTCTGCAATGGCAGAATTGTATAAAAAGGCCACAGCTGAAGATCTAGTAGAAACGAGTAAAAAGGTATCTCGCTTAGCGACCGTCGATATGCGTGTGGATTATTTAGCGCCAGGACGTGGACAGTATTTCGTTGCACGAGCTGAAACCTTACGTTTAGGTCGTAAGGGCTGCACCATGCGTATGACCATGGTCAATGATGAAGGTAAAGCGATTGCAACAGCGATTGCATCGTATGCCTATTAAGCCATTCTTAAGTTAACACATTCAAAATGATGAAAAAATAAAGTCCAGTATTGGCAGCAGGGCATGATTTTATCCTGTTGCCGACGAAAAAAAGACTGACGAGTTACATTTTCTATTCTCAGGATATGATTTTTTAGCTTTAAAATGCCGGAAAATTGAAGAAGATAGACTTTCTCACGACACCATTATCTGACAGCAAAGTTGACATGCTTTGCAAAGCTCATGATGCCATGACCAAGTCTGCTAGATTTAGGACAAATCTATGACAGATACCGTTAGTAACCTGCCAGAAACCCCATCTACAGAGCAGCCCACCGATCAGGAATTAAAAGCACGCAGAAAAAAAGGCCTTGGTATAGTGGCTGTATTGATCGTGATTGCTTTGGTGATGTATTTGATTTGGTCAATATTTCTAAATCATTCCGTCAGTACCGATAATGCCTATGTCGGTGCAGAAACAGCGTCGATTACCTCGATGGTCACGGGGCAAGTGGCAGAGGTTTTGGTGAGTGATACGCAGCAAGTGAAAAAAGGCGATGTGCTTGTTCGCATTGATGCTCGTGATGCTGAAATTGCCTTAGCTCAAGCTCAGGCTGAATTGCTCAAGGCGAAACGCCAATACAAACAAACTGCGGCGAATAGTAGCTCTTTAAACTCACAAATCTTTGTCAGTGATGATGCGATTCATAGTGCAAGCGCACAAGTCGCCAAAGCACAAGCCGATCTGAATAAAGCACAAGATGAATTACAACGTCGTCAACAATTGGCTGCTTCGGGTGCGATTTCTAAAGAAGAATTAAGCACAGCGCAGAGTGCTGTGAATACTGCTAAAGCCAGTTTTGATGTAGCACAAGCAGGTCTCGCTCAAGCCAAATCTAGTCAAAAAGCGGCACAAAGTAATAAAGCGGCGAATGATGCATTAATTCAAGACAGCAATGAAAACTCAACCCCAGATGTTTTAGTTGCACTAGCACGTCTACAACAAGCCCAGTTGGACTTAGAACGTACACAAATCAAAGCACCCTTTGATGGTGTGGTGACACGTCGCAATATTCAAGTTGGGCAACGCATTGCACCGGGAACGTCATTAATGATGGTAGTTCCAGTCTCTCAGTTATATGTCGATGCTAACTTTAAAGAAAGTCAATTGGCAGGGGTACAAGCGGGTCAAAAAGTTGAACTGACGTCTGATCTGTATGGTGACAAAGTTAAATTTAATGGCACAGTGACTGGTTTTTCTGGTGGCACAGGCTCAGCATTTGCCTTGATTCCGGCACAAAATGCCACAGGAAACTGGATTAAAGTGGTTCAGCGTTTACCTGTGAGGATTCGTTTAGATCCAAAAGAGTTGGCAGAACATCCACTCCGTGTGGGGCTGTCTATGGAAGCGACGATTGACCTGAAATCGAAGTAATTGCCTATGAATCAGCAAATGCAAATGACTGACCTAAAAGGTGGTCGTCTGATTCTCGCTGCCTTGGTCTTGGCATTGGCAAACTTTATGGTTGTGCTCGACATGACCATTGCGAATGTATCTGTGCCGCATATTACCGGTAGCCTTGCAGTATCGGCATCCCAAGGGACATGGGTCATTACTTCCTATGCCGTGGCCGAGGCGATTTGCGTGCCATTAACCGGTTGGCTCGCTGGGCGCTTTGGTTCTGTACGGGTTTTTGTGATCAGCCTATTCGGCTTTACTGTATTTTCGATACTGTGTGGTTTATCGACCAGTTTGGAAATGTTGGTGTTTTGTCGAATTGGGCAAGGCTTGTTTGGTGGCCCGATTATGCCACTGAGCCAAACGTTGTTAATGCGCATTTTCCCTCCTGAAAAGCAATCCCAAGCCATGGGCATGTGGGCAATGACTACCGTCGTTGGTCCCATTTTAGGTCCAATTTTGGGTGGTACGATCAGTGATAATTTATCTTGGCATTGGATTTTCTTTATCAATATTCCTGTCGGAATCGGTTGTGCTATCGCAGCGATGCGCTTACTGAAAACGGCTGAAACTCCAACACAGAAATTGAAAATTGACCGCGGTGGCTTGCTGCTGTTGGTGTTGTGGATCGGTGCCTTGCAATTGATGTTGGACTTAGGCCATGAGCGAGATTGGTTTAATCATCCATTTATCGTGGTGTTGGCACTGACGGCATTTGTTGGGCTGATCATTTTCACGATTTGGGAGCTGACTGAGCGGCATCCAGTGGTGAATATACTGCTGTTTAAGTACCGAAGTTTTACCATTTCGGTCTTGGCTTTGGCGTTTGGTTTTGGTGCCTTCTTTGGCAGTATTGTCCTGATTCCGCAGTGGTTACAAATTAACTTGGGCTATACCGCAACGTGGGCCGGTTATCTTACTGCAACTATGGGCGTCGGTAGTTTGACCATGTCGCCAATTGTTGCAAAGTTTGCAACCAAATACGATCAACGTGCTTTGGCGAGTTTTGGTTTAAGTATCTTGGGCGGAGTCACCCTTATGCGCGCCTTTTGGACCACGGATGCAGACTTTATGGCTTTGGCTTTACCGCAAATATTACAAGGTTTTGCCGTGCCATTTTTCTTTATTCCTTTGTCAAATATGGCCTTAGCATCTGTACTGCCACAAGACATGGCATCTGCAGCAGGTTTGATGAACTTCTTAAGAACCATGGCTGGGGCGATTGGAGCGTCGATTGCAGTAACCATTTGGGATGATCACACCAAAGTCGCACGCAGTGAAATGGTCAGTAATTTACATGTTACTGAGGTACAAAATACCTTGGTGAATCATGGAATGAGTTCAGAAGCTGCTTTGGGATATATCTCCAGTTTAGTGGATAAAGAAGCCTTAACGCTTTCAGCCAATCATGTGTTTTTAGTCTTGGCGGGTGTCTTTATATTCGCTGCACTGATCATTTGGCTCTGTCCGCGACCTAAAGCAGGTGTGGGTGGCGGTCATGCACACTAAATATCATCAAGTATAAAAAACCGCTCATTCGAGCGGTTTTTTTGCGTACGGCGTTGATTGGAAAAAATTAAAGGTCCGAGCGCGCCCGTTTGAGTGCAGACTGCCACTGAGCCAAATGAAATTCACGTTGATCAGCATTCATTTTTGGTTCAAAAGCACGTTCTAATTGCCATGATGCAGCAATTTCATCAAGATTTGAAAACACACCCGCTTTGAGTCCGGCCATTGCGGCAGCGCCCCATGCTGTTGATTCTAAAAGTTTAGGACGCAGTACAGGCACATTTAAAATATCGGCCTGAAATTGCATCAGCATATCATTGCTACTGGCACCGCCATCGACCCTGAGTTCTTTAAGTGGACTAGACAGGTCTGACTGCATGGCGGTCAATACATCCGACACTTGAAAGGCAATGGCCTCTAAGGCGGCACGAGCTATGTGGGATTTATTTGTACCACGTGACATTCCACAGAGGAGGGCACGGGCATCACTATCCCAATGCGGAGCGCCTAGCCCAGTAAAGGCAGGAACCAAAACCACGCCATCGGTATGCTCCACTTGGCACGCGAGTTTTTCAACATCACTGCTTTTTTGAATAATCCCTAAACCGTCTCTTAGCCATTGCACAATGGCACCCGCCATAAAGACACTGCCTTCGAGTGCATAATGGGTTTGGTTTTGTGCTTTCCACGCCAATGTCGAGAGTAGTTTATTTTGACTATATTGAACTTCAGTGCCGGTATTAAACAACATGAAACAGCCTGTACCGTAGGTATTTTTGGCTGTACCGGCTTCAAAACAAGATTGACCAAATAGCGCAGATTGTTGATCACCTAAAATGCCGGTAATGGGAATGTTTGCGCCAAGTAAACCTGTAGCGGTATCTGCAATATATTCATCTGAACTGATGATTTTAGGAAGGACCGAAAGGGGAATATCAAATAATTCTAAGAGTTCTTCATCCCAAGCTTGTTGCTGCAAGTTCATTAGCATGGTTCGTGAGGCATTGCTTGCTTCAATCACATGCTCTGCACCTTGTGTCAGGTTCCACACCAACCAACTGTCAATCGTGCCGAAAGCCACATGACCTTGCTCTGCGAGTTCACGTAGACCTTGGGTGTGTTCTAATAACCAGACCAATTTCCCAGCACTAAAATAGGGGTCGATACGTAAACCGGTCTTTTTGTGAATGAGGTCATTGAGGTTTTGTTGAGTTAGTTGCCCACACCACTCGGTTGCACGGCGGTCTTGCCAAACAATTGCAGGAGCAAGTGGTTGACCTGTGCGTTTATCCCAAACCACAGTGGTCTCACGTTGATTGGTCAGGCCAATGGCTTTAATATCTTTTGCGAGGATACGAGCAGAAGCGAGTGCTTGTTGCACGACGGCAATTTGGGTACTCCAAATTTCCTGAGCATCTTGCTCCACCCAACCCGAATGTGGGGTTTGAATATGGGTTTCCCGTTGAGCTGTAGCTTGAACTTGTCCATGTTCGTTAAAAATGATCGCACGACTTGAAGTCGTTCCTTGATCGAGTGCCAATAAATAGCTCATATATTTTTCTTTTGCGGTCTTGAAAAATAAAATATTAACGCAATTATGTAATTAAGCGCAGATCAATGTGTAATTGTTTCGAAATTGCATCGCAATTTTTTGCAGTTATGCTATGATGACGCTACTTTGGGGATGTTTCTGGCTTCGACGCTGGTGATGAAACTCATAGATGCATGTCGAGAGCGCATTTTCTCTCGTAAATCAAATTTGCATATTTTAGTCGCAAACGACGAAACTTACGCTCTAGCTGCCTAAGGGCAGCTTGTCCGCATCCCTGAATACTTGTGGTTAGGGGTCCCGACTGAAGCGAACGCACACAAGTCCGTATAAGATCAAGCCTTGGGGTCTTATACTAAATCTTAAAGGATCGCGATTTGTACCCTGTTCGTCGGGTCACAAAGAGCTAAATCAATAGACGATATCTAAGCATGTAGTATTCTCGAGCGTAGTGCTGGCGGACGCGGGTTCAACTCCCGCCATCTCCACCAAAATTCAATTCAGAGATGTTCGACTGAATGTAAAAAAGCCCTTAAATTCAATATTTAAGGGCTTTTTTATTGGCTGTATTGTCCGATCCTGTCCTAAGCTGTGTGACCCAATTTTTGCCTTCTGCGGGTAATTATTGGGAAAATTTACCCAATTATTTTTAGTCTAGATAAAGGGTATATACAGATGAAACTCACGGATACTGAATGCAGAAAAGCACAGCCCCAATATAAGCGTTATCGTCTTTCAGATGAAAATGGTTTGTCATTATTGGTGACACCTGCAGGGCAAAAATACTGGAATGTACGTTATACCGTTCATGGTGAGCGTAAGTCAGAATCACTTGGTCTATATCCAGACATGAGTTTAAAGAAAGCGAGAGAGCTTGCCCTTGAGCTGAAATACAAGCATTCCAAATCAGTCTTATACGAAGACATCAAGCCATTTTTTAAAGAGGTGGCAGAAGATTGGTTTGAGAATCAAAGAGAAACTTGGTCAGCAAAGCATATCAGTAATGTACGCGCATCTTTAGATGAGCTTTACATTGCTCTCGCAAATAAACGAATCAATCAGATTCAGGCACCTGAGATTTTGCAGGTTATTAAAAAAATTGAAGCTAGAGGTTCGACTGAAGTAGCTAAACGTACGCTATCTCGATGCGGTATGGTGATGAAATATGCCATAGCCCACGGCTATCGATATGACAATCCAGCTAGTGATTTGGTTTATGCGCTTAAGAATAAGAAAGTGAAAAATTTGGCTTCATTATCTGAAACTGAAATGCCTGAATTTCTTAGACGGATTAAAGCCTATCCTGCTGATGCTCAAACGCATCATGCAATTATTTTGATCATGCTTACAGGTGTTCGAGTAAGTGAATTACTGCAAGCACGTTGGGAAGAGTTTGATCTTGAAGAACGAAAGTGGGATATCCCTGCTGATCGTATGAAGAATGGTTTACCTCATCGTGTACCTTTAACAGACATGATGATTGAGGAACTTCAGGCATTACGTTTGACACACAACCAAGACTTATTATTCCCACATAGATTAAATAACAAAGAACCTATGCGTAGTGAATCAATTTTGGCTGTGATCAAGCGTTCTGGTTATGCAGGTAGAATGACAACGCATGGTTTTAGATCTTTGTTTAGTACTGTGCTAAATGAGTCAAATTTGTTTAATTCTGATGCCATTGAACGTCAGCTTGCCCATGTGCCACAGAACCGGATTCGTGCTGCTTATAACCGAGCACAGTACTGGGATGAGCGTGTAAAGATCATGGAATGGTATGGGGAGAAGGTAAAGGTGTGGTTGGAATAATCACGGGATTTGAAAAATAATTTAGTGAGGAAATAAAACTTAAAAGGCGTGCTTAGCACGTTTTTTTTTTGCCAAATTTCTATCTTCTGATTGAGGTAATGATATTTAGACTTAATTTCTGAATATGGCTAGTGCTTGTAGAAAGGTTATTTTTATAGCTTTTCATCACACAATTAAACTTGAGCTCTAATCCAATATTTGAGAGATAATATTTCAAAAATAGAATTTAATATTAAAAAATTAACTATATAAGAAGTAAGTTTTTAGGGGATAGAAATGTATCTAAAAACCTAAAAGACCTTATTTAATTGCCTTTTAGACAGTAAGAAGATATAAAACAATAAAATTTTAAATAAAAACTATCTAGACAATATTGAGGGGATGAAAATGAAGTTGCAATGGCTTGATGATACCGATGCATTTTATGATGGGTGTTTTTCATATCTAAAAGCAAAATTCCCCAATAAGAGACCAAAAATTTTAGGTGGTGAAAAATATACTGAGCAACCTATATATAATGAAACCGTTGTCGCGTTAGAGCTGATACATCATGTTCTTAGACGTATCGAAGACCGTTCGGCGTATACACGAAAAGATTTTGAAGATGCGCAGGGTAATGATTATCTGAAGATCAAGATTATTAATTTTTATAAACCGCTAGCGTTAAATACTTCTGATGAAATGGCTAATGCATTTCAAAATTTTGCTAAGCATTATTATTGGGATTCCCGAATTTATAACTATAAAAAATTTTTACAAAGTCCAGCAGGGTTGCAAGATTTAGATTTCTCTGACCCAAAGATGTGGAGCGTAGAAAAATTTGATGCTGGAATTTTTTTTGATTTTCTAGATCGCTACAGTGCTTTTCTGGAGTCAGCCTCAACTACAGAAAATGACGAGTTTAAAAAGTTCGATTGGCTTAATAGAAAAATTGATGAGCAAAATAGAATTTATGAGAATTTACTCTTTAGTTATGATCAATTGGTAACAGAGAAAATCAGGTTTGGAATTTGTGTATTCGATGTTCGTTTGCCAATTCAATTAGAGGATGGGATTATTAACTATCAATCTATTTCTTCAGCTAAATTTCTAGGTGATTTTGCCCGATATATGGGTGGTGAGTTTGCACAAGATGATGGTGTATTGTTGGTTGTTAATCATACGCATGTTTTGAGTCTAGATTATGTAGCTATAACATTCTTAGTCATTTACAAAATTAAAAATTATGAATCTCAAGAGAGGTTAGTGGAGCACTATTCTAAAAGAATTCAGAGCTATATTGTGACTCGAAGTATTGAACAAATAAGAGTGACTAATTGTGAAAAAATGATCAAGAAAACATATCCATCAGATCACTTCGTTGGAGAGTTGGTTGGCCAAAAACAGAAAATTAATTTTCGAGATAAGTTTCTGAAATACTTTTTATCTAGTAGTTTTTTATTAAATGTAGATAGTGATGAGCTACTGAAAGAGCAAGTAGATTTATACTCTGTATTTTTTAATGATTTCAGATGTTTTCAAGAAAAAATATACATACAACCTAAGACCCCTAAGACTCGTAAATCCTTATTAGATCAACTTAATACGGCTAGGGTGTTTCTAGATGATTTGATAGATGAAAAAATTGTTTCCAATTTTGATAAATATTTCAATATTAATGACTTAGAACCTAATGCTATAAATCAACTTAATTTGATTGAATTTTTATATCATCAACAAGCAACGGTTTCTAAAGCTTACACGAGTCTTTTGGATGATTTTATCCGAGTTGAGAAGTTGTTAACGCGCATAATGTATCAAAGACGAATAGAGTTGTTCTATTCAGATAAACAGAGAAAGGCTTTTTATGCTAGACCAGCGTTTTCGAAACTAAATGTAGTCTTTCAGCAGTTTATCCTTATTACTATGATGAACTGTTTTTTGAAGGCAAATCACTTATTGAGGGAGTTTAGCTTAAGTCAAAGTTTTGAATTTAAAAATATTGGCTATCGGGTACATCATTTTTTGAAGGAGATGAATGGAAGTTTTCCAGAAGTGATAAGAATTGATGCGCTTCCCACTGTGGAAAATGAGCTAAAAAATTATCAGAAATCTGTACTTAAAGACTTAATAAAAAAAGAAAATGTAGAGTTTAAAAAGGCTAAAAAGCGAGAAGAATCAATCCAAAATTATCTTGAGCTTGTTTTTAAAGAAGATGTCATTGTATTAAGGTTCATATTTGAGGGAGGTTTTGTACAAGGAAGCGAGGATAAGGCGAAAGTTTTTGATTCAATGTTTCGGGATTATGTTGATAATTTGAAGCGTCGCCATACTCAAGGAGTAAAGCTTCTTGGCCATGTTGGTCTTTATGTGCCATATCGCAATGAACATTATATTGATGCCACGTTATTTTTCAAAAATGACACGAATCTAAAAGTGAATTCAGCTGATTTGATAAATGACATTTCAGAGTATTGGAGTAACTATGTAGTCAAAAAAACTGAGCAAATTCAGACCTACATCTCAAAACAGAAAAAGAATGATGATCTGGTAAATCCTTTTGATGATTTCAGTGATGTATGCCTTGTGGCAAAGTCTGTGAAAGTAATACAACTAACGGGTGAACTGAATGATGAGTATTTGGAAATTTACCCAAATCAAAAAAGAAACAAGCAATACATGATTGAGACCATTGCTAAATTTTATGCCTATGCTCCACATATTTTAATTGCTGAACTAGATTTGTCACTTATGCCGAGAAAAGACAGTTTGATTCTGGGGCGAAAAACAAAAAGTAAAAGCGAAGTTAAGTCTTCACAAAAAAGGACGAGAGACTCGAGTAAGGGCTAATAAACAGGCATCGTCGGTTGTAGAAAATAATGACAGCTCCAAGAGAGTTGCTGAGGGATATGTAAACTCTAGCTCTGCAATAGGTGACTTCAACGAGATTCAAAGAGTTATCTCTGGTCCTTTAAAACAAAATAGTGAAGAATTTAGCGAAAATATTTCTAAAGTAGATGAGAGTATTTTAAGTGATGTTGTTGAATCAGTACGTGAGCCTATTAAAACATCCAGAGAGGAAGATGAAAGAAAACCTATTGCGAAATCGGATATAAGTGAACGATCAAGGAGAGTAGTAAAGGTAGAACGTAAGCGGCAGATGAAACCAATACGAGTATCTAAATTCAAATAATGGATTATATAGGATTGCTTTTCATTAGAACCTAACTTCCGCTTCATCCCTTTCCATAAAAATAGGAAGAATTGTTGGGATTTCAATGTTTGCTATAGAAGAAGGGGTTTGGAGAAATTAGTGGTAATTTGGGGTTTAGTACTTCTGAAAATTGCTAGGATATATATTTAATATATATTATTTATCATTTACTTAAGATTATCAACTAACCTTCATCACTCCAAATGATGAAGGTTTTTTTATTGAGTTCAATGCTTACGTTCATGTGTAAAAAATACTGAGCAGTGATTCCTATGAGCTTACTCAATCATAGGAAATATACTCATGAACGAAGCACAAACCTTACTTGATATTGAACACTTCATGCTTAAGGTATCTAGAAGAAAATACCGCTGGAATGATTTCCAATTTGACTTTGATACACTTAAAATAAAAGCAATAGCTGTTCACAATCCAGACTGTAAATACAGCCCTTTAGTAGAAGCCTATTTCAATCTGCTCCCTGAAAATATTTCTTGTGAGGATCAGGAGATTTTTGAAAGTAAGAGCGTATTTCAATGCTTTCAGCGTGAGTTGGCTGAAAAGCAGGAAATCTTCTTGGATGGATTCATTGATCAGATTCGAGATAACCAAAGAAGTTTAAAAAAATATTTTAATGAGCTGTTAGATCGACATCGTAAGCTACTCTTGGTAAGAGTTGATCTGTCATACAAGGTTTTGTCACAACCGAGTATATGTAAGTTCAATCGTGATATTGAGAAGTTGGTTAGTCGCATTCAAGATAAGGATACTATTTTTAAGGATCAGGTCGGGTATGTTTATCGTCTAGAGCAGGGTGGAAAAAGCAGAGGGTATCATTGTCATCTGTTGCTGATATATAACGGTTCTTTGCGTAATCGAGATTCTTACTTAGGACAGTGCATTGGTGAATTGTGGAAAGATAAAATTACAGGAGGGTGTGGACAGTTTTATAACTGCAATCAAGCTGAGCATAAAAAGTATTATCGGGAATTGGATCAGTTAGGTATTGGGATGATTGAAAGGCGTAATGCTAAAGATGTGGAGAACGCGTTAAAAGCAATAGGTTATTTAGCTGATCCTGATAAAGATGATCAATACTTAAGAGCTCCTTTGAAGGGCATGCGGAAGTTTAGTAAAGGTGGCTCAGGGCGCAGATAACGGGATTCCAAAAAATCATAGATATACATCATTAACATGAACGAAGAATGTTTATTTCCCCCTGACATTCAAATCAGAGGCCTGCCATGCGGTAAGCCTTTTTTCATTTTTGAGGTATATCTTATGAGTTTAACTTGTCCTTACTGCCTATCCGATCAAGTCATCCAAGTGGTGAACCAACAAGTGGATGGAACTGAATCATCAAGTCTAGCAGCATCTGCTTCATTAGCGACCATTGGTGCATCCATTTCAAAGAGCCTACCTTTGCCTGTGTCACCACTTTTAGGAGGTCTCGCAGGCGCAGTCATTGGTGGTTTATTCAGTAGTGTGTTTGATGAGCCGAAAAAGCCTGTCACGATGACCTATTACCGCTGTAACCAATGTCAGCAGAACTTTCGCTGAGCCAGTATAGGAGATCGAATCAATGGCCCATCAAATTGAACAAATCGCCTATGTAGGTGAAACGCCTTGGCATGGCTTAGGTAATCAGCTGAGTCCCAATCAACCTCTGGAAGTTTGGGCGCAGCAGGCAGGAATGGATTGGCGTATCGAAACATCTGATGTCAGTTATATGGCTCAGAATGAGCGTGGTCAAAGCATTATCATGCCATTTGAAGAACAGCGTGTGTTGTATCGCTCAGATACCCATGCACCGTTATCTGTGGTTAGTCAGCGTTATCAGGAAGTACAACCCAAAGAGATTTTGGAGTTCTACCGTGATCTGACTGAACAATCGGGCTTTGAGCTTGAAACTGCAGGCGTACTGAAAGGTGGTAAGAAATTCTGGGCTTTAGCGCGTACAGGTCAAAGTACAGCGTTGAAAGGCAAGGATGTAAGTAATGGCTATATTCTGCTTGCTTCTGCATGTGATGGTACTTTGGCAACCACAGCACAATTTACCAGTATCCGTGTTGTCTGTAACAACACGCTTGCCATTGCGCTGAAAGGTGCAACGGCGAGTGTAGGTGTTGTGAAAGTACCACACAGTACCAAGTTCGATGCTGAGAAAGTGAAACAGCAATTGGGGATTTCAGTGCGTGCATGGGATGAGCACATGTATGAAATGAAACAGCTCTCTCAGCGTAAAGTGAGTCAGCAGGAAGCCAAAGCTTACTTTGATGCAGTCTTCAATAACAGCACCATGTCTATTGCAGATCCTGAGGAAAACATTATTCAGTTCTACCGTCAGGTTGCAAGTAATGCGCAAACACAGAATAAAACTGAACCGAATGGAAGAGCCATGTCTAAAACTTTAGAAATGTTTAATGGTCAGGGACGTGGCGCAATGCTGTCTTCAGCAAAGGACACGGCTTATGGTTTGCTATGCTCGATCACAGAGTTTGCAGATCATGAAAGACGTGCCATGAGTACAGATCACCGTTTAGATTCAGCGTGGTTCGGTGCAGGTGCAGGTCTGAAACAAAGAGGCTTAGAGCAAGCTTTGGCATTGCTTGCCTGAGATACATTTAGCCTAAGCTATATCTAATCCAATATTTGCCATCTCATATTCACCATACCCAGCATGAAGCTGGGTATGGTTTTTTTATGCCGTTCAATATTTACAGAAATCTATATTTATAAGGATGTCGCAATGAATCAAATGATCCCAATGACACACCAGAACGCTCCACAACCAACAATAAATCCCTTAAACACAGCTAAGCGTTCCAATACAGCCAAACGTTTGGTTAGTACCAAAGATATGGCCTATCAGGATTGGCTTGAAGTCCGCAAACAAGGTATTGGCAGCAGTGATGCTGCAACAGCATGCGGTTTAAACCCCTACATGTCGATGCTCGAACTGTGGCTGATCAAAACAGGCCGTCAGACGCAGTCGATTGAAGATGAAAGCTCGGGTCTTGCACCACTGTATTGGGGCAAGCAACTGGAACCCTTAGTCGCAGAGTATTACAGCATGCACACCAATTCCAAGGTCCGCCGTGTGAATGCTGTTCTACAGCATCCTGATCCTGACAAGCACTTTATGTTGGCAAACTTGGATTACTCCGTTGTTGGCAATGAGGAAGTACAAATTCTTGAATGTAAAACTGCAGGGGAGCATGGAGCCAAATTATGGCGAGATGGTGTACCGCTATATGTATTGTGTCAGGTGCAGCATCAATTGGCTGTGACAGGAAAGCATGCAGCGCATGTCTGTGTATTGCTCTGTGGACACGAAACCAAAATCTTTAAGGTCACAAGATCTGAATCAGTGATTGAGCACATCATCAATGCTGAACGCTATTTCTGGGAATGTGTGGAAAAGGATACACCGCCATCGGTCGATGCCAGTGAATCTGCAGCCAAAGCCATTCAGCAGTTATATCCAGTTCATGTGCCACTGACAGTTGAAGATCTATCTCAGAATGAAACCGCCAATCTCATGTTTGATAAGTTGATCAAACTAAAAGAAGAGATTCAGCATAAGCAGGAACGATTTGATGAGCTCAAGCATCAGATCCAGATGATGATGAAGGATGCTGAGCGTGCTGTATTCAGCCGTGGTTCAGTGGTGTGGAAGAAAGCCAAAGATAGTGTTGGTTTGAATACACAAGCTGTCTTGAAGCATCAACCCGATTTGATTGAGCTTTACCCATTGTATAGAGCTGGAAGCAGGCGCTTCAACATTTATTTAGATTCGTCGCTTTCAGACAGGCCAGCATAAAAAATCGGCAAAGCAGCCCCTTCGCCCCATTCTCAAAAAGAACAGGGCATTGGACAGCTTTGCCAGATCAAAAGACCGATGCACAACATATTCCCCCGTGGCCATTGGTGTGTCTTGTTTTTATTAATTTTAAATTAATCGGCTAAAGGGCGGGTGCTCTATAGATTTGGCCGTTTTGTATAAAAATGCAGAAAGAGGAAAACAGCATGATTAAAGGTTTAGCAATCACGCCGCCAATGCTTGGACGAATCAGCATTGGGCGGGTAGTGGAAAAGAACGGAAAACGTCTGCCTGAAAAAGACGACCAATTCACCATAACCTCCCAAATTCAGAACAAAGAAGGATGGATTAAGCATCCGCTAGATGAGCAGCTGCGGGTCAATGTGCCAAATCAAAAGCTGCGGACGATTCCTGTCCGTATGATCTTCAATGATCCTGATCTGAACTTAAGAGCAGAGTACACCATGTTTGACCGGCAAACGGGTCGACCTGTGTGTATGGGAAATGGTGAAACCTGTCAAAGGCGAACACAGCAAGGGATAGAGAAACTGCCATGTCCCTCGCCAGATATATGTCCATTGGCTCAGGGCGGCAACTGCAAACCTTATGGACGATTGCATGTGAACTTAGATGAGTCTGATGAATTTGGCACCTTCATTTTCAGGACAGCGGGCTTCAATAGTATCCGCACCTTGGCCGCTCGGCTGAGTTATTACCATGCGGCATCGAATGGCTTGCTTTCATGTCTGCCATTGCAGTTGACGCTAAGAGGTAAAAGCACAACTCAGAGTTATCGACAGCCGGTGTATTACGTGGATTTAACCTTAAAGGATGGTATTAGCTTGAATGACGCGATTGTCATGGCAAAGCAAATTGATGAGCAAAGTAAACAGGCGGGGTTCTATCAGGAGGCTTTGGACCATATTGCTAGACAAGGTTTTGCCAATGCGCAATTTGAGATGGATGGAGAGGAGGGATTGGAGGTTGTTGAAGAGTTTTATTCGGATGAACAACAGCAGCCGAAAAGTAATGAAACCAATGCTTTTGATATACAGCAGGAGTTAAAGGGAGCAGTGACTGCATTGAATTAAGTCGGCAGGTAAAAACACACAGATGTGCCGTATCTCATGAGCGAGGAGCTCGTCAACATGAGATGAGGAAATAAACATGAATGCATTTACAGGTCAGACATTTCAGATGCAGCAGCTGATTAGCATTAAACAGGTTGTAGAGTTCGTTGGTGTGGGCCGTTCTACTATCTATGAAATGATGGATGAAAACTCCCCCTATTATGATCCAACTTTTCCAAAGAAAGTAAAGATCACCCAAAACCGTATCGGCTGGTCAGCTTTAGAGATCCATCAGTGGATTGAAAATAAGTTGGCGAGTCGAGAATAAGGGATGCTTTGCTCCCTTATTTTTTGCATTATCCGGGTAAAAAATAATCAGATATTTATCTCTTATTTCGCTATGATTCAACTCAATATTTAAACGAATTTATTTGGTCAGTCATGGCGATTAAAAAAACAGAACTATATTCTTCTCTTTGGGCGAGTTGTGATGAATTACGTGGCGGTATGGATGCAAGTCAATATAAAGACTATGTGCTTACCATGCTGTTTTTGAAATATATTTCAGATCGTTTTAGCAATGATGACTTTGCCGTTATTGAAATTCCTGAAGATGCAACTTTCGAAAAAATTAGTGCGTTGAAAGGGAGTAAAGAAATTGGCGATAAGCTCAATATCATTATTCGTAAAATTGCTGAAGCTAATAACCTACGTGGTGTCATTGATGTTGCTGACTTCAACGATGAAGACAAGCTAGGCAAAGGCAAAGACATGATTGACCGATTGACTAAGTTAATCGGGATTTTTGAAGGCTTAAATTTAGCGGACAACCGTGCAGATGGTGATGACTTACTAGGTGATGCGTATGAATATTTAATGCGTCACTTTGCCACGGAGTCAGGTAAGTCTAAAGGGCAGTTCTACACACCAGCCGAAGTTTCTCGTGTGGTGGCGAAAGTTGTGGGTATTAAAAAAGACACACCAAAAAATTCCACAGTTTATGACCCGACCTGTGGTTCAGGGTCATTGTTATTAAAAGCATCTGATGAAGCTGTAAGAGGCTTAACCATCTACGGTCAAGAGATGGATAATGCAACATCGGCATTGGCACGTATGAATATGATTCTACATGGTGATGTGGGTGAAGGTGCGAAAATTACCCAAGGCAATACATTGTCTGCGCCCGAATATAAAGATGAAGCTGGTCAGCTCATGACCTTTGATTTTGCTGTCGCTAACCCTCCATTTTCAAGTAAAAACTGGACGAATGGTTTAACACCAAACAGTGATGAATTTGATCGCTTTGTGTGGGGTGTACCACCAGAGAAAAATGGTGACTTTGCCTTTTTACTTCATATTTTAAAAAGTTTAAAAAGCACAGGTAAAGCTGCAGTCATCCTGCCACATGGGGTTCTATTCCGTGGTAATGCCGAAGCACGTATCCGTGAAAATTTGATTAAGCAAGGCTATATCAAAGGCATTATTGGTTTACCTGCTAACTTGTTCTATGGTACAGGTATTCCGGCTTCCATTATTGTGATTGATAAAGCTGCTGCGCAACCAATTCAGTTTAATGAAGAAGGTGAAGTGACTGATGGTCAAAGCATCTTCATGATTGATGCAAGCAAAGGCTTTATTAAAGATGGCAACAAGAACCGTTTACGTCACCAAGATATTCATAAAATTGTTGATGTCTTTACCAAAGAACTCGAAATTGAAGGTTATAGCCGTAAAGTCGATATCCATACCATTGTTGCTAATGAATACAACTTAAACATTCCTCGCTATATCGATTCAAGTGAAGCGGAAGACTTACACGATTTAAGTGCACACCTTAAAGGTGGTATTCCAAAGCGTGATATTGACGCATTACAGAACTATTGGGATGTTTTGCCGAATGTACGTGCTAGCTTATTTGAAAAAGACCGTGAAGGTTATGGTCGTTGTTTAGTTGCAGCGAGTGAAGTCAAGAAAACCATTTTAGAGCATGCTGAATTTAAAACCTTTGCAGTTGAAAGTTTAAAACCATTTACAGCATGGTTTGAACGTAGTGCATTTAAGGCGATTGAAAAAGATCAGAAGCCAAAAGATATTATGCTACGTGTCAGTGAAGACTTGTTGCAGAGTTATGAAAAAGTTGCTTTGCTCGATAAATACGACATTTACCAAATATTTATGGAATATTGGGATGAAGTATTACAGGACGATGTTTCTGTTATTACTCAAGATGGTTGGGCAGGTGCAAAGCTTATTCGTAATTTAACGGCGGAAAAGGATAGTAAGTTAAAAGAAGTACCTGATTTAGTCATTGGGAAAATTAAATATAAAGCTGAAGTGATTCCACCGCATTTGATTGTGGCGAAGTATTTTGCCACTGAACAAGCGACTTTAGATGCAAAACAGGCAGAGCTAGATATTGCAACGCAAGCGTTGGAAAGCTTTATTGAAGAGCATACCGCCGATGAAGGTTTATTGCTTGAAGCCTTAAACGATAAAGATAAAGTGACTTTAGCAACGGTGAAAGCTCGCTCAAAACTTGCGGTTGATGTTGAAGAAAAGCAAGTCTTAAAAAATGCACAAAAGCTGTTTGAAGATGAAGCGACTTTGAAGAAAAAAGTCAAAGAGTTGCAAGAAGCATTAGACCTTCAAGTCTTTACCAAGTACCCAACTTTAACGGATGATGAAGTAAAAGATTTGGTTGTACAAGATAAGTGGTTTGCCACTTTAAATAGTAGTATTGAAGCTGAGATTGAGCGTGTGACTCAGCAATTGGCAAACCGTGTTAAAGAGTTAAATGAGCGTTATGCAGAGCCTTTACCGCAAATTACCCAAAATGTTGAAGCTTTAAGTTTAAAAGTGGCTGAGCATTTAAAAGAAATGGGTTTGGAGTGGTAAGTATGACTCAAAGCAATTTTAAATCAAAAGACGATCAGCCGATTCCTGAAGGCTATAAAAAAACTGAAGTAGGGATAATTCCAAATGATTGGCAGTTAGAATGTATTGGAAACATTGTAAATATAACTACAGGCAATAAAAATACTCAAGATAGAATCTCTGAAGGTAAATATCCTTTTTTTGTTAGATCTCAAAAGATTGAGCGAATAAATAGTTTTTCCTTTGATGGAGAAGGTGTACTGACAGCTGGTGATGGTGTTGGAACTGGTAAAGTTTTCCATTATATAAATGGAAAGTTTGATTTTCATCAGCGTGTATATCTGATGCATTCGTTTAACCAAAAAGTAAATGGATACTATTTTTATATTTATTTCAGTAATAATTTTTACGACAGAATCATGTCTATGACAGCAAAATCTTCAGTAGATTCTGTGCGAAGAGATATGATTTCAAATATGAAAATTGTATTACCTACTTTAAGAGAACAACAAAAAATCGCCGGAGCTTTATCCGATACTGATGCTTTAATCTCTGAGCTTGAAAAACTCATTGAAAAAAAACAAGCCATTAAAACCGCAACCATGCAACAGCTTTTAACAGGTAAAACACGGTTGCCTGAATTTGCTTTACGTGAAGATGGAACAGCTAAAGGTTATAAAGACAGTGAGTTAGGGCAGATTCCTGAGGATTGGGACGCTTTTGAAATAAATAATTTAGTCGAAAATATTATTGATTATCGTGGTAGAACACCAAGAAAACTCGGAATGGATTGGGGTGGTGGTAATATCGTTGCTTTATCAGCAGGTAATGTAAAGAAAGGCTATATAGACTTTGATGCTGAATGATGTGTGCTGAATTAGCAGGAGACTTTCACTTGGGAGATTCTAGGCAGCTAACCGATAAAAGTCTTCTGCCATTTGATTTGGTGTCTTAAAATCCAAGCCTTTTTGAATTCTTCGCTGATTATAA